>JAUPVE010000025.1 GCA_030917205.1 Patescibacteria group bacterium
TGTTTTTTTGACTGCTTGTTCATCCTCTACCTCGTCTTCTTCATCGTCATCTTCCTCAACTAATTCCTCTTCTATTTTTTCTTCTTCTGAGTCTTTGGCTAATTCCGGTTCTTCTTCAGCTATATCTTCCTCATCATCTTCCACATTTTCTTCAACTTCTTCTTCCTTTATACTTTGGACTTTGGACTTTTTACTTCGGTCTTTATTTTGTAGTTCTGCTAGTAGAAAAAGCAAGCCAAAAGCTAAAAGTAGTAAACCAACTAAAACAAACCAAAAGTACATATTACCAAAATTAAAAAAAGTATTTTCTGGTACTTGAGTGAGCATATTATTGTACTGTTCTTTGAGCAAATCCAATTCTTGATTAGCATTTTTCAAGTTTTCCTCGCTCACCTGCAAATTTTCATTGATCGTACTACTAGCATTTTGAGCTAGCAAAATTATTGGTGTAAGTATTGCCATGTTTTTGTTGCTATATTTTTAATTTCTCCCTCAGGGGCGATGAATACTCGACAGCCTTTGGGTAGATTTAAATTTTTTAAAACTAAATTGCGAATCACTGAGCTATTTGTCCCTACTACTCCTGTGAAAATAACAGCTTGTGGTTTTTTACTCATACCCAGGTAGGAAGCTAGATAGCGCTTAATATCATAGGTATAAACTGCCAAAGCTTGTTTGGCTAATTTCTTTTGCGCACTAGTATATTTGAAACTGGACTTGTAGCCACTGACTTTATAGCCGGCAGCCAAAAGCACTTCTCGCAAATCAGCACTACCACTAAGGCCTAGGAGGCCTGACTCTTGGTTGATCAGCCGATCTATATCAGTCAGAGACATCTTGCATCCTTGAGCCAAATACAAGGCTACAGTGGCCGGCAAATCACCACTGCGTGTGGCCATGGTCAGGCCTTCATTGGGTGAAAAACCCATGGTCGTATCTTTGACCTTACCCGCTTCCAGCCAAGCAATACTGGAGCCAGAGCCCAGATGTAAACTAACGGCGGATAATTTATTTATTTTGGTATTTAATTTTTTGGCAGCATATAGACAAGCCATCTCATGACTCAGGCCATGAAAACCATATTTTCTGATACCAAATTTTTCATAATATTTTATAGGCAATGAGTAGAGATAGGCCTCTGGCTCAAGATCTGAAAACCAAGCCGTATCAAAGCTGGCAATGATTTTTACTTTTGGCCAAGTAGCTTGCACTAGTTTTATCAAATCAAAACTCTGTTTATTGTGCAGAGGGGCTAGATGATTATATTTACTGATTTTTTCTACTACATTTTTATCGAGCTTACAACTTTTTTTGAACTCCGATCCACCATGTACTATCCTCATACCAACAGCTTGTATATCTAGCTGTGCTAAAATTTCATGAATAGCTTGCCAAGCAGTCGTGACACTATATATAGCGGAATAATTAATTTGACTTTTTTTATTATTTTTTTGATAAACTAAAATTGATTGCTCATTGTAGGCTGAATATGAACCTTCAAAAATAACCTGGCCTAAATTTTTTTCATCAGCTTCAAAAACAGCAAACTTCAAACTACTAGAACCATTGTTTAAAATGAGTAAATTTTTTTTCTCATTTTTCATAAATATATACTTTCTGATTATGAGCTAAACCTACGGCATTGGCCTCGTCAGTATCTAGATGGACATGAGTTTTGTAATCCCCGACTCGGACAATGATATTATCCAAAATAGCAGCCCGTTCCCCTTTGACTATGATAGCTATCTTCTTGCCAGTTTTGTATTTCCAAGCTTTGGCCTGCTCTCTAGAGATGTGCAGATGACGCTGAGCTACTATGGCCTGTGCCAAAACTTGACCACGCGGTCCTTGTAAGGTGACCTGACTAGCTTTTCGCACCTGACCAGATAGCTGAAGCACTGGCTTGATGCCCAAGAAATAACAATCAGTCATTGATAGCTCTACCTGTGTTTTTTTACGCACTGGACCGACAATGCGGACTTTGGGAAAATAATCACGCGCTCCTTTGACTACTAAACTTTCTTTAGCTGCAAACTCTCCTGGTTGTGATATGTCTTTAAATTTACTTAATTGAAAACCCTTACCAAAAAGTTTGACTAAATCTTTTTGACTCAAGTGAATGTGTCGGGCGGATACTTCGACTACAACTGTTTTCATATTTTATATTTTTTCAAATCACTAGCGTGGAGCAAACCTACTTGAGCTCCTATTTTTGATACTACGGCTGCACTATTATATGTACCAAGAGCCAAGGCTTTTTTAATATTTTTATATTTGATCAGACCAGCCACAAAACCTGAACCAAAAGAATCTCCAGCTCCGGTGGTATTCAAAGTTTTGACTTTTTTGACGGCTTGAAAAAATACTTGCTCACCATCAAAAGCATAAGAGCCTTTAGCACCATCCGTAATCACAGTAATTTTCTGTCCAAACTTATGTAAATGTTTCAGTAAATCTTTGATATTATTTTTTACTTTATGCTTAGCTAATATTTCCAAAGCCTCATCACGATTGACAATCAAAACATGAGTCTTTGATAAATATTCTTTCAGCTTACTAGCTGGCAACTGTAGCTGATAAGTACCAGGATTCCAAGCTAGCTTAATTTTCTTTTTTGCCACCTTATTAAACAAATGATCCATTTGTTTGGTATAATTTTTTGGTAAAGAAGTCAGATAAACAAAAGGTGTATTAATCTTATCAACATTGAGTTCCAAATAATCATTGGCTCCCCGATAAGCAAAAATAACATGTTCATTGTCCTTGCCAACATTAGCCACAAATGACAAGCCAGTTTGATGCTTATGATCAAATTGCATGATCTTGGTGCTGACTTTTTTCTTTTTTAGATTAGCCAAAATATCTTGACCCAAAAAATCATGCCCTAAGCGGCATAATAATTGAGTTTTTAAGCCAAAATTGGCTAGAGATACAGCCACATTGGCACCGCTACCACCATTGACCAGATAAACTTTGTCACTATAAATTTTTGCACCATACTCAAAGGCGGCTAATTTTTGACGCAATAGGTCTTGTCTATTATCTATAAATAAAACATTATCAGCGTAAAACATAATGTCGTACACTGCTCCGCCGATTACTGTGATTTGATTTCCTAGCATATTTATTTTTGTTTAGTTATATTTATATTATAACACAAAAATTAATTTTATTTATATTGTCTAATATAATATCCGGCTACACCCATGGCTACTCCTACATTGAGTGATTCTTTTTGACCATACATGGGTAAATAAATAGTGCTATCAACTTTTTTTAATAATGGTTTAGAGACACCGCGCACTTCATTGCCCAGAAGAAGCGCTAAAGGAAATTGGGGTTTGAATTTATTATAAATGACAGCACCTTCACCTAGCTCCAAGGCTACAATTTTGACACCTTGTTTTTTTAATTTTTTAAAGACACTAGAAATATTTTGCTGATACTCCCAGGGCACAGAATTTTCCGAACCAAGGGCAACTTTAGCTATTTGGCTAGCTGGTGGATGACCACTATAGCCAGTCAAATATATTTTATCTACACCCAACGCATCAGAGGTACGGAAAATAGTACCAATATTGAATAAACTTCTGATATTGTGGGCAATAATAAAAAACTCCGGTTTATTTGTCGTCATGATAAACCTCATCTTTTTTCTCTTTCATGAAACCCATCCAATCCTCAAAAGCTAGCACCACCATTTTGAATGGTGCTTCTATAATAAAATCCATGACAAAAGCAAAAAGATTGATCTTGCGGAATTTTGTAGACAACCAGCGTCCGACAGCCACAATCGGCAGGGAGAAAAAATTCATAAAAAATGACAAGGTGTCTTCTTTGTTATCAATGACCTTGAGCTCTTTGGCCGTATTGCGGATACGAATAGCAAAAAAGCTGACCGCTGTCAGGAAGAATAGGAAAATAGCGCCACTAATAAAATTAAAATCTAGAGAATGTAAGCCATAAATAATGCCGCCAAAAACTCCAATGTACAGCAAGGTGTACATGAAATTATAAAATATCTGGTAGCTTAAGGACTGCTTATATTTTGATTTGAGCTGACACAAGATTGATTGCTCGGATTTGTCATAAACCAAATCTTTCAAGTTAGCTAATATTTTATCAGTATTGTTTGAGCCGGGAATACTAAAAGATAAAGTCACCAAAAACATCAGTAGTGGCGGAAAGACTACATTGATAGCTAAATTCAACATGTTGATGTGGCCCAAAATATATCTTTCGTATGGAAACTCCAAAGCTACGGCAAACAAAACTTTGGTGATAAAAATATAAACAATAGCTCGCATGGAGCTCTTGCTCAGCTTGCTACGTAAAAACTTGTAGCGCTGCAAAATCAACTTCCTAGCCTCAGCCTCCAACTCCTCTGGCTGAACTAGTAAATCTTCAACTTTAGCCTCGTGCGTCAAAATTAATTCATGCAGTACTTGAAAAGTGACTACTGGCTCTTTGATGGCACTAGCTATCTTCCTCTGATAAGGATGTTTCAAGTGATGCTGGATGGTACGATAAATTGGACCAATGTTACTGGCAACTTCTTTGATCAGCTTCCTATCCGCTTTCATCCAATCAGGATAATATAAACTCAATAGATGATAAGAAATAATTGTAGAGTCAGATCTGACTAGTGATTTATGAATAGCAATGTATAGCTGAATATTTTTTTCTTTGATACTAAGATCATCACCCTTGAGCTTGATACGAGGCTTGGTAATCTGATACATCGCCTCAATCACGGCATCAGCCACATCCTCTGGCGTCAAGATGATGTCAATCTCACAGGCCTCCACTCCAATCAGCCAATCAAAATAATCCTGTAAATGCTTTTGCTCTAATTTATCATTTTCATAATGCTCATTGAGTAGCTCAAAGAGATCATTATATTTAGCGATGACTTGCTCAACCTCCTGTACTTTGCTATCCAAAATACTACTATTGGGAATATACTTGGCCCTAATCAAATCCTCAACCAAGCTTCTAGCAATTTGTGGTTTTAAAATCTCTAAAATAAAACGGCGCTTTAGATTGCGCTCGATAGCATAACGACGTAATAAATGCACCTCTTTAAAATCAACGCTGTTGCGCAGCTTTTCATAAAGAGAAGTCAATTGACTAGCCATTTCATCGACGACGATGACATTTTTATTTTCATCTTGGGCAAAAGCCTCTCGCTGTCGATAAATGTACTCGATTTTTTTATAAAGCAGTACTACTTCTGGTGATATTTTCATATATTAAAATCTGCTATAAAAATACCACAAATCTACCTTTTTTTCAATCATGATTTATCAGTCGGCAAAAAACGCGCCGCCAAAAAAGTAGCAATCGGCATAGCCAACACTAGACAAATACTACCGATCAAAGTCCTGATGATTTCCGTGGCAATCAACTCGTGATTAACTACTTGGCCAAAACTCAAAAATGGCTCTCTTTTTAAAGAAAATAAAAGTAATAAAGGCAAGCTGGCACCAGCATAGGCCAAAAACAAAGTATTGGTCATGGAAGACAAGTGAGAAACTCCAACTTTCATCGCTCTTTTATAAACCTCTAGCCAACTTAGTTGAGCGTTGGCTTTCTTTATTTCTTGGACAGCTACCATCTGACTGATAATCAAATCATCCAAAACACCTAAGGTGCCTAAAATAATACCAGCCAAAAGTAAGCCTTGAAAATTGATCGGATATTGAGTCACCCCAATCAAAAAAGAGCTATCCTCACTAGCCAGGCCAGTCAGCCTAGCTAAATTTCCAAACCACGTCGACATCAAACCCGTAATAATCAAAGTAAGCAAAACGGCCACTAATGATAAGTGACTCAAGCGATTGAAACCCTCGGTCAAATATATCACTACCAAAGCAATAATGGTACTAGCAAAAATTGCTAACCAAAATGGATCACCACCAGCCAAAATCTGTGGTACCAAAAAATACATAATCACCGCAAAAGTTAAAGCTAAGCTAAGTAATGCTTTCAAACCTTTGCCTCTGGCTAGAAATAAAACTAAAACTACAAAAATAATTAAGAGCCATAGCAAAGTTTGAGTACGGACATAATCCAAGACATAATACTGAGCCTGACCATCTATGACGGTTTTTTGAGCAATCACTTTATCACCGACCCGATAACTATTTTGCTCCACAACCTCAAAATCATTGATGCCCTCATATTTTATGATTTGCCCCTTTTCACTACCCTCTAAAATCAATAATTCAAGGTTTTGCTGTGTAATACTAGAGCCATCTTCACGCTCCATATTTTTCTCTAACAAAACTTTTTCTACGCGTGCTTTGAACTGTAGCTCCACTGAGTTATTATCCTGTGCCATAGATAGAGCTGGCCAAAGCAATAGTATAATAAGCAAGAATATTTTTTTCATAAACATAAATTTTATTGATAAATAATAACATTTTTCAGATGATAAATCAAAAAAATAAAAACTAAAAGCAAACCACTTGCTTTATCACTTTAATCATGATAATATAAAGTATATATGAAAATGCTTCAAGAAAACATCAAAAAATCTGGACTCAAAATCACTAGCGCCAATACCGCTGTTTATAATTTACTGCAAAAAAACAGCCAACCACTCTCCGCTCAAAAAATATGGCTCAAACTAGGCCAAAAAATTAATCTAGTATCTATCTATAGAATATTAGAAAAATTGGAACAAAAAAAATTAATACAAGCCGATAATATTAAAGATAAAAATGGACGTTTGGAAAAAATATACTATTTGAGTTCCGAGCATCATCATCATTTTGTCTGTCAGCAGTGCCAAAATTCTTTTTGTCTACCCTGCCCTATCAATATCAAATTACCTAAAAATTTTAAATTAATGAGCCACCAAATTTTAATCAATGGTTTGTGCTCAAAATGTAATAATTAAAAAATATGCTATTTACAATCATCATTGCTTCTTTATTAATCAGCCTACTATCTTTTTTGGGACTATTCTTCTTTAGTAAAGATAGATATAGTCATCGCATCATGGACGCAGCTATTGCTCTGGCAGCCGGAGTCTTGCTGGGCAATGTCTTTTTCCACATGCTCCCAGAAATCATCGAAATGCTCGATGGTAGTCCCTACAGTGCTCATGACAGTTCACTTTGGATCCTGTTAACTATCGTCTTCTTGTTCCTGACTGAGCAATACCTACATTGGCACCACTGCCATAGTCACCACTCCGAAGAAGATGGACATGAACACAAAAATCCAGCTGGCATCAATATCTTGATTGGTGATGGCTTACACAACCTAGTAGATGGCATGGTCATAGCTGCTAGCTTTGCGGTTGACAATACTGTTGGCTGGCTAGCCACACTGGCTATTGCCCTCCATGAAATACCCCAAGAAATTGGCGACTACAGCTTACTGCTACACTCGGGATTTTCCAAAGCCAAAGCCTTATTTTGGAATTTTATCTCTGGTTTGATTGCCGTAGTAGGAGCTGTTGTCACTTATTTTTACGCTCAAGTAGCTGAACACGAGATTGTCTTAGTTTCACTTGCTGCAGGTAGCTTCCTCTATATTGCCATGGCGGACATCATGCCTCATCTCCAAGAACAAAAAAGAGTTAATCAATTCACTCAAATTTCTTGGTTTCTGATTGGTATTGTTGTCATATTTCTGATAAATAATTTTTTCCATTTTGAGGCCTAAATTCAATACTTTTGACAATAAAAGACAGTTCAGCCTCTCATGAAAGACTGGACTGTTTTTTGATATGCTCTTGACAAATTTTTATATATATGATATAGTCTTTTTGTTGACAATAAAATAACCCATGAAGCAAAGAAGCATTGTCCTAATTTGGACGCTTAGTCTGACCAAGACGGTCAAGACAAGGACAGTGTGGAGCTAGTAGCGTAACCGGCATTAAATCAAGCATAAATTGTGCCTGATTGTACTGGAAACGCCTACTATATAGGTGTTTTTTTGTAAGTTCTTTACCATAAACATGCGATGAAGCAAAGAAGCATTGTCCTAATTTGGACGCTTAGTCTGACCAAGATGGTCAAGACAAGGACAGTGTGGAGCTAGTAGCGTAACCGGCCTTAATTGTTGGTGGTAAAAAACCACGAACTAAACTGGTCAAAATTTTGACCAAAACAAGGAGCTAGACAATGACCAGGGTTTTCATCTACGCCAAAGAAGAGTTGGCTGCAACCATGGCTATGGCACTGTCTATGAGTGGGTATAGCCCCATGTACAGCGACAGACCGCGCGAAGCGCTGCGTCAGATCATCACCTTCAGGCCGAAGCTGATACTGGCTGAGTACCTGGAAGTCGATGGCGAGAAGCTGTGCCGTGAGATCCGTCGGATCAAGCAGCTGGACAATACGCAGGTGATCATGATGAGCGAGACGGGACAGCATCTGAATGAGCATGCTCTCCGCTCTATGATGCGGTCCTTTGGTGCCAATGACTACCTGCCCAAGCCCTTCCCCTGCCGTGAAATCGGCAAC
>JAUPVE010000026.1 GCA_030917205.1 Patescibacteria group bacterium
TTCTACGGGGTTGACTTTAGCTTTTCATTATGGTAAAGTAGGCCCATCCAAATTGCTCATAAATTTGGGTATTTAATTAACCATGTTTTAAAGGCCTGACCTTTAAAGACCCTTGCCCTGAACAACAGGAGTAAGGTAATTAAGATCCAACCCTATGCACTACGAATTAGGTTTGATAGTCAATCCTAATGTTCCTGAAACAGAACATAATAATGTTCAGGAGCAGGTTTTGGGCTATCTCAAAAAAATCAACGCTAAAATCGAGCGGGATTTTTATTCTGGCGGCAGACGCAAGTTAGCTTACCCGATTAAGAATCAAAAGCACGGTTTTTATCTTTATTTAGAGTTTTCTTTTCCAGAATCGGAACTTAAAGCCGTGAAGCTTTTGGACCACGAATTGAAGCTCGATAACAACATTTTGCGTCATTTGATAGTCAAGAGACAAAAAGTGGCTAGTAATGCCGATGTTTTGCGTTGGCAGCAAGTCAATAAACTAGAGATTAGCAGAAAACCAAAAAGACCAGGCTCTGCTCGTCCAGCTAGACCAATGGCTAGCAAGCCAGTGGAGGCCAAGGCCGTAGTCAAAAATGATATTAGCCTTGATGATATCGATAAAAAATTAGACGAAATTTTGGCTTCTGAGCCAAAAGTTGATTAATCATAAAACCATATGAATCTCAACAAAGCAATGGTAATTGGTAACGTAGTTCGTGATCCAGAAATGCGTACTACTCCAGGCGGTCAAAATGTGACTAGCTTTTCGGTGGCCACTAACTTTGTTTGGAAGGATGCTGCTGGTCAAAAGCAAGAAAAAGCTGAGTTTCACAATATAGTAGCTTGGCGTAGACTAGCGGAGATCACCAATCAATATTTGAAAAAAGGCGCCAAAGTCTACATTGAAGGTCGCATGCAGACTAGATCTTGGGATGATCCAAATGGTGTCAAACGTTATCGTACTGAGATAATTGCCGATAATATGATCATGCTTGATCGAGCTGGCAATCAAGATTTCTCAGGCGCAAATAGTGCACCACGCTCCAATGATAGGCAGCCAAGCTACACCAACAATATGTCAGAGGGTGTACAACCGGCACCAGAGCCAAGCGAAGAAGAAATTAGCATCGAGGATATTCCATTTTAAAAAAATTAATTTATTACATTATGCATAATAGGCAAATAAATAAACATTGTAGTTTTTGTGTCAACAACCAAGTGGAAGTTGACTACAAAGATTGGCAACAAATTCAAAAATATATTTCTTCCTATGGCAAGATCACGCCTAAAAGGAGAAATGGTGTTTGTTCCAAGCACCAACGTAAATTAGCTCAAAGTATCAAGCGAGCTAGATTTATGGCTTTATTACCTTTTGTTTCTAGATAAGATCATGGGTAGTTTAAGTGATTTAAAAGTTGGTAAAATAGTAGTGGTCAATAGTGAGCCCTACCAGATTGTCGCCAATCAGCATATCAAAGTAGCCCGAGGTGGAGCGGTGGTTAAAACCAAGTTGAAAAATTTGGTCACTGGCAATACTTTAGAAAAATCTTTTTCTGGCTCTGATACAGTGGAGCTGGCTGATACTTCACGTCGTCGTGCTAGCTATCTTTACGTCCAAGGTGAAGATTACTTTTTTATGGACGCTGCTGATTTTGAACAATTTCAATTCAATAAAAAAGAATTGAATGGTATGGAGCAGTATTTGAAAGAGGGTCAAGAAGTCGATGTGATGATTTTCAATGACAAGCCAGTATCTGTTTCTCTGCCAGCCAAGATCACACTGCAAGTTGTCTCTGCTCCTGAGGGAGTCAAGGGTAATAGTGCTGGTGCTGTGACCAAGGTGGTGATATTAGAAACCGGTCTAGAGATCAGGACTCCGTTGTTTATCAAAAAAGATGATAAATTAGTGATCAATACTGAAACTGGCGAATACGTAGAACGCGCTCAAAACTAAATTTTATTAGTAATCCAGCCCCTCGCGAGGGGCTGGATTTTGTATTGGCTTGAGTAGGTAAAATATGTTATAATATACACATATAAACGACAGTCTAATGCCTGATTTTTCAAATCAAACAAGTACCAACAATCTTTGGATGGATGATTTATTGGTCAAGGATTTGTCTGGACATCTGAAAGCCTATCACCAGACAAAAAATGCACCAGTAGAGGCTCCAAGTATTTTGCCCAATGATGCTGCTTTGGAAATTGCACCATCTCATGAGCTGACTACTATGCATGCAGCTCCGGCTGATGCGAGTTTTGATTTTTTTCATGATGGCGGACAGGCTCATGAGACAGCTAGCTTTGTTTTTCATCCTGAGGATCATCAGCAAATTGAAGATTTTCGTCAAAATTTGCCAGTAGATGATAGTAAAAAATACAGTGTAGAAAAAATTGCCGAAAGAATTGCCGAAAAACATAATTTAATTTTTGATCAGGCCAACAGGACTTTATTTGATGCTTTGTTGCTAGATTTTTTTCGTAATCGCAAAAATTATACCATCACTAGGGAATATTTGTTGGAAAAAATAATATCCAATGACCACAATTTGTCTAGTCAGTCGGTTGATCATATTGGCTCCATAGTCAAAGGTCTCAAAGAGAGGATAGATGCTGAGGGCGGTCTAGTAGTCAGGCAGAGCGATATGCCCGTGGTGGCTAAAAAAATAAAAAACGACTCTAGTGCAAAAATTACTGATGACTTTGTACCAGCGCCAGTGGCACCAGTGACTATCAGTAAAAAAGAAGAAATCAAAGAAATAGTAGCTGTTCCTGAAAATAAAGTAGAAACTGATCAGCCTATTGCAGTGCGAGTGCCGGCTGAAGAGGTATCAAAAGTATCAGTGTTTCCTGAGGCTCCATCTTTACCCAAGGTCAATCGTGTTGCGGTACCAAAAAATACCAAGTCAACTGTCACTGATGTTGTCGAGAAGGCCAGCCTGACTCCGGAAAAACTTAAAAAAACTTTGACTGGACCAGTCGAAGAATTAGAAGTTATGAGTCTAAATACTTTTAGGCGCTATGGTAATACTGGTCTGGAGAGAGCTCAGAAGATATTGCAGAAAATTAATATTTTAGAAAAAGATTCAGTCACCAAAAAAACTTTGGGCATTACTGCGTGGCGTAAAAGTCCAGTTTATCAGCTTTATCTAGAGCTAGGTTCTACTAGTCTGCTGAAAGGTCAAGAAATTACCCAAATGATTGCTGATAAAAAAACAGCCGGCCAAGAAGTTCTCACTGTCGAGGAATTTCAAGCCATTAGTGATTTAAATAAATTATTGCGTTTTTAATAAATATGCAAAATCGTTTTATAGTGCCACAATTTATTGATGCTGAGGATAGGATTTTTGGCCCGATCACTGTCAGGCAATTTGTGATTGTTATAGTTGGCGCTCTTTTTATATTCATCAGTTATCGTTTGTCAGATTTTGCTTTATTTTTGACTCAGACTATTATTATAGCTTTGTTAGTCATACTTTTTGCCTTTGTCAAAATAAATGGCGCTACTTTTCATATGTTCTTATTGAGTTTGATTCAGACATTGAAGCGGCCAAAAATTCGTATTTGGAAAAAAGAATATATCAAGATAGCAGAGTTTAGAGCTAAGGATGAGAATGTCAAAGTCACACCTTATGTACCTAAACCACCTTTGGTGAATCGTAAATTATCAGATCTATCTTTGATTATTGATACGGGTGGTGTCTATAGAGGTGAGGCAGAAGCTAATATGATGAATAATTTACCAAGCAAGCAAATAAATAAAAAATAATATGCGAAGCAAAAAGTTAGCCGGTAATAAACCACAAACTTCTACTCAAAGATTTTTAGATATCGCAGAAATCAGGGATGATCTAGTGGTTTTAAATGATGGCACAGTAAGAGGTGTGCTCTTGGTTTCTTCGATTAATTTTGATCTAAAATCAGAAGACGAGCAGTCGGCTATTATTGCCGGGTATGTTAGTTTTTTAAATACTCTAGATTATCCTTTGCAAGTTTTGATTCAGTCCAGACCACTGAACATCGATGATTATTTGGATCGTATTAAAAAAGTAGAAAAAGAACAAACTAATGAATTACTGCGCATGCAGACCGCTGATTATCGGGAGTTTGTCCAAGAACTTTTGACTATGGAAAAAATCATGAGCAAAAGATTTTATGTCGTTGTGCCGTATAGTGCTGTCAGCGACAAAGGTAGAAAATTTATTAGTCGTTTTGGTGCGGTTTTTTCTTCAGCCAAAGTAGTACGTTTGAGTAGAAAAAGATTTGATGAATTTAGCGCTCAATTATCCAAGCGTTGTAGTTTCATACAGGCTGGTTTGGGTAGTTTGGGTTTACGTAGCGAGCGCTTAAAAACTCAAGAATTGATTGAAATTTATTATAATAGTTATAACCCAAATTTATTTCAAAAACAACCTTTGGAAGATATAAATAAATTAAATATTGAGACCAATGTTTAAATACAAGCAAATCAAAGAGGTGGCTAATGAAAAGACCGCAGATGAAGGGGCGGTTCGTTTTGAAGCTATCAAAGCTCAGGTAAATAAATCACAAAAGCAGGTGGCTGATCAGGAGCTACTCGAGGCAGAAAAAGTCTTGCGTGAAGGTATAGTTTCTGTGCGCGATATCATTGCTCCAGCGGCTATGAAAGTAGAGAGTACTTTTTTACAGCTAAATGATATTTTTGTGCGTTCTATTTTTGTAGTCACTTATCCTCGTTATGTGACTATTGGTTGGTTTGCTCCGATTATCAATGAAAGCTTGACCCTGGATATTAGTATGTATTTTTATCCGATGAATATTCGCTTGGTCTTGAAGCAATTGAGAAATAAAGTCGGTACTATGGAAGCACAGATTATGGCTGATGCGGAAAAAGGTGCTCCTCGTGATCCAATTGCTGAAACTGCTCTTAGGGATATCGAAGGTTTGCGCGATAGCTTGTCACAGGGTAGTGAAAAGTTTTTTCAATTTGCTCTTTATATCACTTTGTATGCCAAAGATAAAACTGAACTTGATTTGATTTCTGATCGTATTGAAAATTTGTTGGGCACACAGTTGATATTTTCTCGGCGAGCTTTGTGGCAGACCGAGCAGGGCTTTAACTCTACTTTACCCTTGGGTAACGATGAGCTAGCTATCACCACCAACATGAACAGCTCGCCGATTGCCTCATCTTTTCCTTTTGTATCCTCTGAGCTGACTTCAGATCGAGGTATTTTATATGGCATCAATAGGCATAACAACAGTTTGATTTTATTTGACCGCTTTAGTTTACAAAATGCCAATATGGTAGTTTTTGCTACTTCAGGTGCTGGCAAAAGTTACGCTATCAAATTAGAAGTTCTACGCTCATTGATGTTGGGCACGGATGTTATTATTATTGATCCAGAAAATGAATATCAGCATTTGTCAGAGGCTGTCAACGGGGCCTATATCAATGTTTCTTTGAATTCAGAGAGCAAGCTAAATCCCTTTGATTTACCGCGTGGTATTGGTGGAGATAGTAAGGCGGAAGATATTTTGCGTAGTGCGGTTATTACGCTCAAAGGTCTTATTCGCTTGATGATAGGTAATGTCACCAACACCGAGGACTCACTACTTGATCGCGCTTTGATTGAGACTTACGCCAAAAAAGATATTACTCCAGCTAGTGACCTTAGTAATATCCAGCCACCACTCATGTCAGATCTGGAAGAGGTCTTGCTCAGTATGGAGGGTGGTGAGGATATGGCTCTGCGTATCAAGAAATATACCGAGGGTACATTTTCAGGCCTGTTTAATAGTCCTACCAATGTAAAGGTGAATAATCAGTTGATTGTCTTTTGTATCAGAGATTTAGAGGATGAATTGCGACCGATTGCTATGTATATTATTGTCAATTATATTTGGAATATTATTCGCAGTGAATTGAAGCGTCGTATCTTGGTAGTAGATGAAGCATGGATTATGATGCGTCATGATGATAGTGCGAAGTTTATGTTTGCCTTGGTCAAACGTTGTCGCAAATATTATTTGGGAGTCACTACCATCACTCAGGATGTCAATGATTTTTTGACTTCACCTTTTGGTAATGCCATTGTGACAAACTCTTCAATTCAAATTTTACTCAAGCAGTCACCAGCAGCTATCAATTTGATTCAAAAAACATTTATGTTGACTGAGGGAGAAAAATATCTATTGCTAGAATCGGGAGTAGGGGAAGGTATATTCTTTGCTGGCTCAAAACATGCGGCTATCAAAGTCCAAGCCTCGTATACTGAACACCAGATTATCACCTCTGATCCTAGACAATTACTAGATATAGAACAATCTAAAAAGGAATTTGAAGAAGCCATGATGGCCCAAGCCGAGGATAATTCATCAGCTAAATAAATATAAAATATATGGATGCTCAAAAAAGAAAAAAAATAATTATTATTACATTGATAGTTTTAATTATTATTGTGGCCTTGATAGTTGCCTTTAAGTTGACTGATTATGGTAAAAATCCAGATAATAAAGACAATGGTCAATTACCAGAGTTTAAGGCGCCGAGTGCTAATCTGCAGTATAAAGATGTACCGCCTGTCGTTAGTAGCGATGAGCTAGCGGCGACTCAAGTGGCTATGAATTTTGCCGAGCGTTTTGGTACTTATTCTTCTGATTTGCCTGGTGAGAATATCAAGCAATTGTTGGGGCAGTGTACAAATAAGATGACTACTTATCTCAATACCATGGAGATAGACTATCAGGCCAAAGAATTCAAAGGTATCACAACGAAAAGCATTAGTAACAAAATCACAGAGATGAGCGATAATCAGGCAGAAATTTTGGTACAAACTCAAAGACAAGAGTCCAAAAAAATTAATGATCAATTGTCAGTGGAGACCTTGTATCAAGATATCAAGGTTACTTTAGTAAAAAGTGATAAACAGTGGCTAGTTGATTCAGCTTATTGGCAATAATTATGGCGGAAGTTTTGCAACAAAATACTTATCAGAGGGGCTTGAGTGAAGCTCGTGAATCGGCTCGTCGTGAAACAGCTTCAGCAGATTCATCAAATGCTAGTCAAGAGTCCGAGGATATTGATCCTCTGGCAGCCCAAGAAGAGCAAAGTCAAAACTTTTTGCGTCGTCGTTTGAGTATGTTACGGGGTAGGGGTCAAGAAGTGCAGTCAGCCAAGGGTGCTAATGTTTTGCAAGAGCAAGCCGAAGAAAAGATCAAAAAAGAGCTAGCTAAAAAGTTGACTTGGCGAGCTCTGAACATAGCCATGGGCGCTAGCGTTATCTTACTTTTTGTGACCATTATAATTTGGACAGTGCAGTTTATTGGAGGGAATATGATGGGCTCCAAGCTGATACCAAAACTAGGTTTGGGTGAGATAATATTATGGTTAATAGGTTTAGCAATCATGGTAGCATTATTTAATATGATTGTTTTAGCCATCACTCTCATGATTGAGGTTTTTGAGAAGCCATGGAGCTTGGTTGGGGATTTGATAAATATTTTTTGGAAAGATTTTTGGGCGGGCTTAGTTGGTAGTTAAATAATAAATTATTTAATGTAGGATTAATTTATAATTCGATGAATGTAAAAAAAATATTAATCGTCGCTATATTTGTACTGTCTGTACTTGGTTTGGGTTTTGCTTTGTATTGGGTATTTTTTCGCTCAGCACCGATTACGGACACTACCAACACCAATGGTGGTCCGGGTAGCTTTCCGGGTATTGCTACTGGTACTCCTCAGGTGACTAATACTAACACCAATACTATTCCTACTTTACCTGGTCAGTTATTTGATCCTAGTAAAGTGTCAAAAGTTGCCAACGGTGGCTTGACTGAGGTCACTAAGGTTGTGACCGATCCAGTACTCGGTTTGACCAATAGTAGTAATGGGGTTAGTTTTTATGATACGACTAAACAGCAATTTTTTAGAATCAACAGTAATGGTCAAGTAGAATTATTGAGTGACAAATTATTTTATGGAGTCTCAGGAGTCACTTGGAGTAATACCGGAGAAAAAGCAATTATTGAATATCCCGATGGAGTCAATGTACTTTATAATTTTAAAGATAAAAAACAAACGACCATTCCTCAAGAAATGCAGGATTTTTCATTTAGTCAGCAGGGTGATGCAATTGCCGCTAAATGGTTTAGTGAT
>JAUPVE010000027.1 GCA_030917205.1 Patescibacteria group bacterium
ATCAGGTGCCTGCTGACCAGGTACCAATTTGTTTTTATCTTTAATAGACATAGTTTATTTTTTAGGTGGGTGAATCTGATTGCCAGCGTCATCAAAAATAATGATAGCATTGACTGGGCAACTCTGAGCAGCCTGCAAAATAATTTTTTCATCATCACCAGTAGGGTTTTTGATGATAGCAATACCCTGATCATCCAACTCAAAAGTATTTGGTGCTACAGCCACACAAGAGGCGACACTGATACAAGCTTCACGATCGATTTCTATGCGCATATATGAGAAATTTAAATATATTATTAAGGTACTTTATATCTTAGCATATATGATAAAAAAAGCTACCTTTCCTTGACAAAAGCGTTTTTTTGTGCTAATATTATATATGTAAGGTTTATTTGGCTTCCGCCCTATTCTCAGGGCGCGGGCCATTTTTTATTAAATAATTTTACAATTTATGGGTAATCAAGTGAAATCATTTCGTCTCATAGTAAGACCAGGAGACGCGAAATTGCGGTCCAGCGACTATTGGGCCATCATCATTCTATGTGCCGTGGGTAGTCTGACCCTCATATATATGGTTAGTCAAAAGGTTTAAATATATATTTAATCAGTAAAAACAAAAATATGGACGAACAAAAACAAAAATGGGAGATGGAGTCATGGAAGATGTACATTGACCATGGTCATCCAGAAGCGCAAAGCCATGAGAACTGGGCAGTCTTTGCCCTGACTTCTCTGAGCTACTTTGTCTTACTGACCACTTGGATGACATGATAGTCGATTCATCTCGTTAAATACCCACTTAGTGGGTCAGCAGAAAAGCTATTTGACGAGTAATGGTCAGTTGGTAATAAAATAATTTTTATTAAGCACCCATTAATTAAATTTAATTTTTTGTCGAGCTCAGCTCGATCAAAATTATTTAACAGGGTAAATTAAAATAAAAACAAAAATATGCAGCCCCTATATTTATATATTTTATTGCTCTTTAGTTGGGCTAACTTCGCTCTTTATTGTTAAAAATTAAATAAAAATAAAAATGGACTAAAGCTCAGAGGCCTATCTATACAAATAATTTTTTTAAAAAAACAACTTTCACCCCTGTGAAGGTTGTTTTTTGTTAGGAAAATATTTTATAGATAATAATTTTGATTTCTGGTATAATGTGAGTATTAAATAGATCTCAATTTATGCAAACAAGACAAAATCTCAGTTGGAAAATAGGCGGTGAAGCTGGCTTTGGTATCAAGTCAGCTGGTATGATGTTGGCCAAGATATTCATGAAGACTGGCTACGAAACTTTTGACTACACCGAGTATCCTTCATTGATACGTGGTGGACACAATTCCTACCAAGTGATGGTAGATATATTGGAGGTCAACAGTGTGACGAAGTCAGTCGATATATTGGTAGCTCTGAACAAGGAAACAATCGATCTGCATCGTAGTGAGCTGAGTGCCAACTCCATAGTGATTTATGATCAGGATAAAATAAAAAATATCCGTCCCGAAGAACATATTAATTTTTTACCGATTTCTTTGACTGAGCTAGCTAAGCAAGCTGGTGGAGAAGTGATGCGCAATGTCGTCGCCCTAGGCGCAACACTAGCAGTCTTGAATCAGCCAAGAAATATTGCTGACCAAGTGATCAAAGAAAATTTTAAAAATAAAGGCGAGCAGGTTATTAAAAATAATTTGCAAGCACTGGCCAGTGGATACAAAGAAGCGAAAAAAATATTTCATGAAGATTTTATCTGCCAACTACCACTAGTCAAAAAAAATAATAATATTTTGGTGGCTTCAAATGAAGCCTTGGCACTTGGAGCCTTAGCCAATGGTTTGAATTTTTATGCTGGCTATCCTATGACGCCTTCTTCTACTATTTTGCAGTACTTGGCTCAAGTTGCTGAGAAAACTGGCATAGTAGTCAAGCATGCTGAGGATGAGATATCAGTGATCAATATGGTATTAGGGGCAGCTCATGTTGGAGCACGAGCTATGACTGCTACATCGGGTGGAGGATTTTCTTTGATGACTGAGGCCATGGGTCTAGCTGGTATTACCGAGACACCAATAGTAGTGGTTAATTGTCAACGACCAGGGCCAGCTACAGGACTTCCTACTTGGACTGAACAAGGTGATTTGCAGTTTGTCTTACGTGCCGCTCAGGGAGATTTTCCACGCATCATCATAGCACCGGGTGACACAACTGAATCCTTTCACATTGGTGCCGAAGCTTTGAATTTAGCAGAGATTTATCAGACACCAGTGATTGTCTTGTTGGATAAATTTATTTCTGAAGGCTCAAGTACAGTGCCAGAGTTTAGTACTCGGGGTCTGAAAATTAGACGAGGTAAATTATTGAGCCAAGAGCAGTTAAATAGAATGAGTAAGTTTGATCGCTATCGCTTGAACGCTGATGGTATATCAGGCCGTAGTTTACCAGGTATGAAAAATGGTTTGTTTATCGCCAACAGCGATGAGCACGATGCCTATGGCTACACTGAAGAGAGTGCTCAAAATCGTTTGGAGCAGATGGATAAGCGTTCACAGAAGCTAGAAACTTTTGCCAAAGTCATGCCTCAGCCACAAGTTCACGGCAATCCTAAAGCCAAAAAAACTATAGTCATTTGGGGCTCGACCAAGGGACCGGTGCTTGATGCTTATCGTTCTTTGTCTGCCAAAAAACAGTCTGATCTAAAAATATTACAGCTACAATATATCTGGCCACTAGCCAAAGATTTCTTAGAACCTACTCTCAAGAAATCCAAAAAAGTTTTGTTGATAGAAAACAATAGCAATGCTCAGCTCGGACAGCTCATCACTCAGGAAACAGGTTTTGTTTTCAAAAATAAATTATTAAAATATGATGGTCGACCATTTTTTAGGGAAGAGTTAATCAAGGCTTTAAGTGAATTATAATTTTTATAGCTAGTCATTCCTGCGCAGGCAGGAATCTAGCATATATTTAGTAATAAATAACATAGATCCCGGATCAAGTCCGGGATGACATAAAAAATATGCTGACTGACAAAGATTTTTTAACTAAACAAAAACCATCATGGTGTCCAGGTTGCGGTAACTTCGCTATCTGGATTGCTATGCGTCAGGCTCTAGCTGAGCTCAACCTTGACCCACACAAAGTGTTGGTAGTTTATGGTGTTGGCTGTTCAGGCAATGACACTAATTTTATCAAAACTTATGCTTGGCATTCTTTGCATGGACGAGCAGTGCCAACTGCTATTGGGGCAAAGCTCGCTAACAAAGATTTGACAGTCATCGTGATGGGTGGAGATGGTGATGGCTATGGTGAGGGTTTGGGACATTTTCTGCACGCCATCAGGGGCAATGTCAACGTTACTTATGTAGTGCATGACAATAAAGTTTATGGTTTGACTACTGGTCAGACTGCGCCAACTTCTGATCGAGGTTTTAAAACCAAGACCACACCTCAGGGCACTCTCGATGACGCCGTGAATCCTATTGCCTTGTCTTTGGCTCAGGGTATCAGCTTTGTAGCTCGTGGCTTTTCTGGTCAGGCTGAGAATTTGAAACATATTTTCAAAGCCGCTATTCAGCACGAAGGGTTTGCTTTGGTAGATGTCTTCCAGCCTTGTGTCACTTTTAATAAGGTCAACACCTTCCAGTGGTTTTTTGATAAAATATATAATCTAGATGAAAAAAAAGATTATAACAAGGCTGATTTTCAAGCAGCCATGAAAGAAGCTTTGGTCTGGGGTGAGAAAATTCCAGTTGGTATTTTTTATCAAGCTAATAAACCAGAATATATAAGTAGCTTACCACAGCTAAAAGGTATGGCTTTAGCCAAGAGGCCTATGAAGGTCAGAGATATTTCCAAATTATTGTATGAATTTAAATAATAAAAAAATTAGTTTTTCCAAAGGGTTCACTATGTTGGAATTGGTGATCATTGTGAGCATCATCTTGGGCTTGGGAGCAGCGGTGGTGATTTGGATAGATCCAGTCGAGCGCATAGGTGCAGCTAAGCAAGCCAAAAGACAAGATGACGTGACAGTATTAAGCGTTGCTTTTTCTGATTATGCCAAAACTCACAAAGGCGCTTTGCCAGTATTAGGTACAGTGACCACAACGAAAAAAGTTATTTGCAATAATCAGACTAACGAATTATTAACTTGCGATGCTGATATAGAATATTGTTTAAAAATTGATGATGCTGATTTTTTTAATAAGAATATTACCAACTTACCGATAGACCCAGATAAGTCTAGTGATAGTGATACCGGATATTACATACAAAAAGATGCTAATAATAATATAATTATTGGAGCTTGCGATCATACTTTTGGTTATGCCTATGATAGGCCACAGCTAAGAGCCACTTGTGATGCCTATGGTGGTGGCTATTGCTGGTATGGTGGCACTGAGTCTACAGCTAGCTGTGATACTATTTGTGAAGCTGAGGGTTTGAGCTGTGCCACTATCAATCAAGCAGCTGATACTCTGTGTCTTTTAGGTGATGCTGGTAGTGCTAGCTATAGTTGTGGTACTTGTACTGCAGGTACGAGTGGCGATGCACCTAGTTGGCTCAGTGCCAATACTTGTAAATATCAAGTTGATACCCTGGATTGCTCTGGCGCTAATACAGCCAATCCAGTTTGTCCTTGCCAATAAAATATAATTTTAACCCCGCCCCTCACGAGGGGCGGGGTTTTGATTTTATGAGCTGCTTTATGTTATAATAAGCACGAATACAATCTATGTTTTGGCAAAAACTACATCATCATTTTATGTTTTACTTTCTAGCTTTTGTGCTCTTAGCCCAAAGCTTGATTTTTATTTTTTCTCAAGCTGTGCCTTTCAAAAATTATGAATTAAAATCTAATTGGTTGAGCCTACAAAATAATCAGATTTTTGTTAGTGGACAGTCTATTGCACTGCAGGCCAGTTTTGAAGATAAAAACAAAAAAATAGCTAGCGTCTATTTTACTTTAGCTGATGCTAGTAATAATTTGGTAGTGAATTTTGAAGCTCAAAAAGCAGAGAGTAATGTTTATAGTAGTCTAGCTGATTGGGCTACGGCTGATTGGCCAAGTGGTATTTATAGTCTCAGTGCCCATGCCAGTATTATCAATGAGCAGGGTAAGATTATCGATAACCAAGAGTCTGCTCCAGTTTGGGTCAAGATCATTTCGACGGAAGAATATAATAGCTTAGCGGCCCAGTATATTACTGATACAAAAAGTGAATTACCAGTGAGCGTGTTGGGTGTCAAAGATGATTTTGGTGTTGATAGTGCTTTGCCAGTAGAGGCTAAGGATAATGTGGTAGCCACCAGCAGTGATGATGCAGCAACGACTACAGCCACTAGCACTCCGACTGATAATAACGCTACTAGCACTACAGCTTTAGCTCCAGATCTACAATTAATTTCCCCAGAAAATAATACAACTATCAGTAGTAGAAGTTTTGTTATTAATTTTTCTAGTAATTTTTTGAGTGAAAGAGTTAGTTTTGAGTTTATCAATACTGAGAACGCCGCTATTAGTACGCGCTCGGTCTCTATTGATAAAACAGATGGCTACTCTTGGATCAAGAATATTGATTTAGACGATAGTTTTATCGATGGTCAGTATAAATTGTTAGTTTCAGTAGCTATACCAGATAGTAATTTAGCAGTCAATAAAACTTTTGATTATGTTCTTGATGCTCCAAGCTCTATCAAGCCCGAGGATTTGATGATGGACCTGGTAAATTTACCGACTAATGTCCAAGGTCAAGTGGGCTTGAGAGCCGACGCCAATCTCAATATAGATAATATTGATTTTGTGATTGAAGATATCGTAAATAATGTAGAAGCTTTGCGTATCAAGGGTAATAATCAATCCGCCCCTAGTGGAGTCGGTGTTAGTTTTTTTGCAGTTTGGGACACAGCTGTTTTAGCTAACGGTAATTACCTGGTCTATGTTGAGTCAAAGATTGATCAGCAAAAAGTCGGTAGCGTCAAACAGCTCATCACAGTTTACAATCTCAATAATGT
Organism: Patescibacteria group bacterium; assembly: GCA_030917205.1. GTDB lineage: Bacteria > Patescibacteriota > Patescibacteriia > UBA1558 > GWA2-36-10 > CALMZN01. The sequence continues at coordinate 6,016 of JAUPVE010000027.1, forward strand.
TGTACCGGATGAAACTTTAGCTAATGACAATTTTCAAGAAGCAGAACCCACTGGCCCTAGTACAGTCACTACGCCGACCAGTACAGTGTCCGTAGCCAATAGCTTGGAGCCTGATAGCGCCAGTAGTATTGATTGTCAGCGCTCTGGTATTACTGACGCAGTTTTATGTCAAAAATATCAAGCCGAGATCAATGACTCCTTGCCACAAATATGTCGAGATAAAAATATTTTAGTAAGCGCCGATTGTGAAAAATATATTTTTGAAAATGAAAAAAATATCTGTGTGGATGAAAAGATAGATGATCCGCTAAAATGTCGAGAGTATTTGTACAAACAATATGGTAAAGAACTCAGTTGTAATATCAGCGCCACTACTACTTGTCAGCAGGTGATCAGTGAAAAATATATCGCTCGTCTAGCTTATGAACTTGGTCAGAAAAATAGACTTTTAGAAGTCATTGGTGGTTTGAATACAGAGGGTCTGACTATAAATTCTTTGCAGGAGAGCTTGTCAGGGGCTGAGTTGGGTAGCGTGGATTTGTCACTGATGGCTAGTGATAAAAAAATAGCTATTTTAAAAATAAAGAATCAAAATAATTTAGACATTTCAGAAAATTTATATTTTAGTTCACCGCTAGCGATTGTCGGGGATCATGATAGTGATGGCTTACCAGATGATTTAGAAGCTTATTATCGAACGGATATCAATCAGGCGGATAGTGATGGTGATGGTCATACTGACGGTCAAGAAATTTTGAATAACTACAATCCACTTGGTGAGGGTAAATTAGAAAGAGCTAGGACAGCTTTTGATCAGGCATTTTTAGGGAAGCTCAATATCGAAGAACCAAAAACCAGCACCTTGGTCGCTGATGATAGCTGGCTAGTCTCAAGCGCCCAGTCGACTGACAGCGGTATGAATTTTAGCGGTAAGGCTGTCGCTGATACTTGGGTCAATATATTTATCTATAGTGATATACCATATTTGGTTACTACCAAAGCTGATGCTAGTGGTACTTGGTCATACAATCTGACTGATCCCATGACTGAGGGCGTACATCAGGTCTACGTAGCTAGTCACGATCAGAATGGCAAACTATTGACTCATTCAGCTCCTTTGACTTTTTTGGTGGCCAACATTAGTAATGACTTGCCACCAGTTGGTGTCGGTCAGCAGATCAATGTCACTGTTGATGAAGAATCAGAAAAGGATTGGACCCTTTATTATATTATTGGTGGTAGTGTCCTGCTAGTGTTATTACTTATCTTGATTATATTTTTAATCAAGCGCCGTCATCATCAGCCTGATGGCATTGTCTCCCAGACGAGAGAAGCGGTAGTCACTAATAATACCTCTAGCCCTACCAAGATTACCTTGCAAAACGAAGAGGCTAGCATCAACTTACCAGACAGCATAGCAGTAGCGAGTCCTGAGCCAGCCAATAATAATCAAGAAAACCGCGTCTAACGCGGTTTTTATTTTAGATCCTTAATAGCTTGTTTTATATCTTTGGCTTTTTGGAGATAGTGTCCTAGGATGATGATGTCAGCTCCAGCTTTTTTTAAAGCTGAGAAATTATTTTTATCTACTCCGCCATCAATGGCGATTTTTTGTTTGGGGTATTTTTTCTTGAGGGCTTTTATTTTACTTATACTGCTGGTGTGAAAGGCACGACCTTGGGCACCGGGAGTGACGCCCATGATTTGGATGCTGTCAAAATATTTAGCTACTTTATTGATTGCTGATATTGGTGTTTCGGGATTGAGGCAAAGTCCGGTTTTTATTTTTTGTTTTTTTAGATAGTCATTCAAGCCTTGGATGGCCTCGGTATCAGCCACCGCTTCGTAGTGCCAGATTATTTTTTTGACATTAGCAAGCGTTTCCCAGAGGGTGATATATTTAGGGATATCGCTGACCATGAGGTGTATTTCTAAATCATGCTGAGCAGTGATTTTTTTG
>JAUPVE010000028.1 GCA_030917205.1 Patescibacteria group bacterium
CCTGCCACTGCATGATTGCAGGGCGAGGCGAGCGGAAGCGAAGGAGAGTGTCAGAAGTTGGGCTTGGTCCATTCGTTGAGCATGACGCGCTGCCATTCTTCGCTCTCGTAACGAATGATGCGACAGTTGTGTCGCGCCAGCTCTTCGAAGCTCTTGTAGCTCGCGAGGGTTTTTATTCCCCTCAAGTTACACCCATAGATGTTTCGCTCGCTGGTGACGATCAGAACATTCGAGTTCGTGTCCATCACCGTGCCGGTGCGGTCGATTACGATGTCGCCCTTGCGGATATGGGTGAGCTGTTTGTAGAGATCGCTCTGCTCGATCGGCATGTTGGCCAGCATCTGCTGCTTGATGGTTAGTCTGGCCTTGCCAAGTTCGATGGTCACCATGAGAAAGCCGATGGCGAGTATGGCGAAGAGGGCGACAAAGTAGACTTTGCCACTGATCGGCTGGGTACCCTTCTTAACATTGTGGATAGCCATTTTCTCTCTCCTTGTTTGGCAGTTTCCTGCCTGTTCTGACGATCTCTTGCGAGAGAACTGTGTGGCCTAAGAATAGGCGGAATTCCAGCGAAATACTCTATATGATAGCATAAAATAGATAAATTGTCAAGGTGTAGCTAAAGTGATTTTATTCTGATAAAATTAGAGCACTATGCCATGCTTTTTCTGTGACATCCAAAAAAATGATGACCGCAAAGTTGCGGAAAGCGTTTTTTTTAATGCTCGATTTTCTGAAGTCCCAGTATCAGATGGTAATTGTGAGATTTGGCCGAAAGAACACAGAGAGTCATGGTTTGAACTTAGTGAACTTCAGTGGTCTGATCTTTATAAAATAATCAAAGAAGTAAAAGAAAAAATTGAAACTAAGTATAAGCCAGATGGTTATAATGTTGGTTTTAATGTTGATGTGGCTGGCGGTCAAAGCCAAAAACATATTCATCTTCATGTCATACCACGATATCTGGGTGATGTAGATAATCCGCGTGGTGGAGTCAGAAATGTCATCCCCAGTAAAGGTGATTATTACAAATACATTTTGGACACATTACCGGAGAGAAAGAAATATATAAATTAAAAATGGATATTATTATAGAAAATATAAGTATAGAAAAATTAGATCAGATAGTTGATTTTAATTATCAAATTTTTTTGGGCATGTACGAAAACGAGCCATATAGTTTAGATCAATATCAGAATAGATTAAAAGATAAAAAATATTTTATACTTAGCGCTATGGGCGATAATCAATTGCTAGGTGATGCAGTGTCATATGTAGATAGTGATAGTTTGTATTTATGGATCATGGGAGTAGATAAAAATTTTAGACGACATGGTATAGCTACAAAACTTTTGGATCATTCGGAAGAAATCGCGAAAGAAAATAGTTTAAAACAAGTCAGCGCCAAAGTCTACGATGTATCTCCAGAAATGAAAAGTTTTTTAGTCAGTCGTGGCTATGAATTATTAAAAATAGAAGAATCAGTTGTGGATAAAAAATATAACGCTAATTATTATTTATTAAAAATATGAATAAGGTAGAGTATGTAGAACCAAGAAAAAATTATTTATCTTGGGATGATACCTTTATGCTAATGGCTGACTTGATTGCTGAAAGATCAAAAGATCCATCGACTATTACAGGAGCGGTAGTGGTTGATAGTGAGAATATTATTTTAGGTTTGGGCTACAATGGCTGGCCAAGAGGTGTGGGTGATGAGGTATTTTCTTGGAATAGAGAAGGTGGCTATGAAAAAGAAAATTATTTGAATACTAAATATCCGTATTTAGCCCATGCCGAGATGAATGCCGTATTGAATGCTAATAAATCTGTCAGAGGAGCAAAGGTTTATTGCCATCTTTTTCCTTGCAATGAATGTGCCAAAGTAATGATCCAAGCCGGTATAAAAGAATTAATTTATCAAGAAGATAAATACAATGATGTGGATATTTTTATTGCTTCTCGTCGTCTATTGGAAGCTGCTGGTATCAAGTTGCGTGAATATAAACCAAGTAAAAAATTAAGGATTGAATAAAATGGAAAAAAGAATTTTTGGATTTATTGGTATGATTGCTAGCGGTAAAGATACGGCCGCTGATTATCTGGTCAAAAATTATCAAGCACAACAAATAAAATTTTCTAGTAGTCTGACAGATGTTTTGAAGCGTTTGTATATACCGACAGCTCGAGAAAATTATCAAGTACTTTCCAAAAGTTTGCGCGAAAATTTTGGTCAAGATTTGTTTTCTAAAATAGTAGCCAGTGATGTCAATAGTGCCACAGCAAATATAGTGGTAGTTGATGGTGTCAGACGGCCAATGGATATTGAAAATTTGAAAAATATTTCAGGTTTTAAACTAGTAGCTATTGATGTGGATGCTCAAACTAGATTTGAACGCATCAAAAATCGAAAAGAAAAACAAGATGACTCTACTAAGACGTGGGAAGAGTTTCAAGCTGAAGATAAAGCTGAGGCAGAAATTGCTATCCCTGATCTTATGGCGCAAGCTGATGTTAAAATTGATAACAATGGTAGTGTAGAGGATTTATATAAACAGCTAGATGAATTAATTTACCCTGTTAAATAAAATTTAAACAAAGTTTAAATTTTAAATTTAATTTTCGATTATATTTTGAATAGCTTGTAAGTAAATTAATTCGTAATTAGTATTTAAATAGTTATAATAATTAAATTTATTTAACAGGGTAAAAATAATGAAACAATATTTAGATCTGCTACAAAAAATAATGGATGAGGGAGTTGATAAAGGCGATAGAACTGGTGTAGGCACCAGGAGTGTCTTTGGTGTGCAGGCTAGATTTGACTTGGCTGATGGTTTCCCGCTACTTACTACCAAGAAAATGTTTTTAAAAGCTATTATTCATGAATTGATTTGGTTTGTCAGAGGTGATACCAATTTGAAATATCTAGTAGACAATGGTGTACGCATCTGGAATGAATGGCCTTTTCAAAAATACTTGGAAGCCAATGATTTGGCTAGTAAGTATCCGAAGTACACACCTGAATGGGAAGAGCAAATGCAAATTTATGTAGAGAAAGTAAAAACTGATGAACAGTTTGCAAAAGAGTGGGGTGATCTAGGACCGATCTATGGTAAGCAGTGGCGTGATTTTGGTGGCGTGGATCAGCTCAAAGATGTGATTGAGCGCATCAAAACCAATCCCAATGATAGGCGCATGATAGTTTCAGCTTGGAATCCACCAGAAATACCCAAGATGGCTTTGCCACCTTGCCATTGTTTTTTTCAATTTTATGTTGCTGATGGTAAATTATCATTACAGATGTACCAAAGAAGTTGCGATACTTTTTTGGGTGTGCCATTTAATATTGCCTCTTATGCTTTGCTTTTGATGATGGTAGCGCAAGTGACTGGACTGAAGCCTGGTACCTTTGTACATGTTTATGGTGATTTGCATATTTATCAAAATCATTTTGAACAAGTCAAAGAGCAGTTATCTAGGGAACCAAGGAAATTGCCAACTATGAAAATAAATCCGAATGTCAAAAATATAGAAGATTTTAAATTTGAAGATTTTACTTTAGAAAATTATGATCCGCATCCGGCTATCAAAGCGCCGATTGCTGTATAAATATGAAACAAACAACTATCAGTATCATAGTAGCTATTGCTCGTGACAGGGGGATTGGCTACCAAAATAAATTATTGGTACATTTGCCGCCAGACTTGAAGCATTTCAAAGCTATTACTTCGGGGCACGCTATCATTATGGGACAAAAGACTTTTGAATCTATTGGTAGACCTTTGCCAAATCGAGAAAATATTGTCTTGTCTTTGGATAAAAAGTTTAAAGTGGAAGGCTGCCAGGTGTTTGATAACATTGAAACTGCTTTAGAATTTGCTCGTCAATCAGAGCAAACGAAAAATCCAGATAATCCTGAAGCATTTTTTATTGGTGGTGCTTCTATTTATAAACAAGCTATGCAGTATGCTGATAAATTGTACATCACTTTGATTGATGCTCAATATCCCGCTGACACCTTTTTTCCAGACTATAGTGATTTTAAAAATATTATCAAAGTAGAAGAGCAAGAACACGAAGGTCTTAAATTTAAATTTTTGGAATTAACAAAATAAATGAATCCAGTTAGAAATTCACTGGATAATGTTTTTGGCAAAAAGTAGTATGGTTTGTATAAATTTTACTTTAAGTAATAAAAATTTTTATAAATAAATTTCTAACTGGATGAAGATTAAAATCAAAAAATTAGTACCTGAAGCGACATTACCACAAATTGGTCGAGTTGGTGATGCGGCTATGGATCTCGTAGCTTGCAAAGATTATACGCTAGCTAAAGGCGAGAAAGTTTTGATTTCTACAGGTATTGCTATGGCCATCCCAGCTGGCTTTTGGGGAAATATCAGGGATCGCTCGGGCCTAGCTGCCAAGCATGGCCTGCACACTATTGCCGGTGTGATTGATCCAAATTATCGTGGTGAAATATTGGTAGCCATGGTCAACCTTGGTAGCGAAGATTATCAGATCAAAGTCGGTGATAGAATTGCCCAGATGTTGATCCAAAAATTTGAAGATATTGAGATAGAGGAAAGTAGTGAGCTAGAAGAAACTAATCGGGGAGAAAAAGGTTTTGGGTCTAGCGGATATTAAAAAAAATTTATGCCATTTTCAGCCAAAAATATTATCGCCATAGTTGGTGCTTCCAACAATCCTGATAAATATGGATATAAAGTTTTAGCCGATTTACAATCAGCTGATTGGCATTTGATTCCTATCAATCCTAAAGAAGAAAATATTTTGGATCTTAAAGTTTACCATTCTATTTTGGATGTACCTGAGAAAATAGATGGTGTTGTTTTTGTGACGCAGCCAGCAGTGACAGAGCAGGTGTTACTAGAGGTTAAACAATTAGGTATAAAAGATGTTTGGTTTCAGCCAGGGGCTGCCAGTGATGGTGCAGTTTCTTTTTGTAAGATTAATGATATCAATTATATAAATGATGCTTGTATAATGGTGGAGAAGAAAAATTTAAAATAAAAATTGTATTAAGAAAAGCGATTTTTATGGAACAATATTTTGTTTATATTTTAGCCACATATAAAAATGGTACACTGTATACTGGTGTGACCAATGATTTATCTAGTAGAATTTGGCAGCACAAAAATAATTTATTACCGAGTTTTACCTCTAGATATGGTATTCATAGATTAGTATACTATGAAATATTTGAAGATATATATGAGGCTATTTCTAGGGAGAAGCAAATAAAAAATTTATTAAGAAAAAAGAAAATAGAATTAATTGAAAAAGAAAACCCAGAGTGGGAAGATATATATGATAAGCTTTAATCTCGTCATTCTGGAGCGTAGTCGAGCTCAGCTCGACGAAGCGATAGAATCTACAGCCTAAATTCACACTGTGGATTCTATCGGCCACTAACGTGGCCTCCAGAATGACAATAGAAACATTATGCCAGGAAAATTAATAGTACTTGAAGGTGGAGATGGCAGTGGTAAAACCACTCAATTTAACTTACTCAAAGAAAAATTAATCAATGAGGGGCATGAAATAGAGACGGTTGATTTTCCTCGTTATGGTCAAGACTCGGCCTTGATGATAGAAAAATATTTAAATGGTGATTTTGGTTCAGCCAAAGAAGTGGGTGCTTATCGAGCTTCTATTATATATGCTGTTGATCGCTATGATGCTTCGTTTGAGATGAAAAAATATCTAGCGGAAGGTAAAATAATTTTGGCTAACCGCTATGCTACCTCTAACATGCTTCATCAAGCTGGTAAAATAAAAGATATAAAAGAAAGGGACATTTTTTTAAATTGGTTAGATGAATTAGAGTTTGATATATTTGCTATCCCTCGGCCAGATGTGGTTTTTTTCATGAATATATCAGCTGAACTTTCCCAAAAAATGGCCCTCCAAAAGGAACAGCGTCATGATCACCTAAAGTCAAAAAATGATATTCACGAAAATGACCTCAGTCATTTACGTGATGCCCTAGAGGCTGGGCAGTATGTCGCTCAAAAATATCACTGGGAAGTAGTTGATTGTGATGATGGCACTGGCCATATCAGATCCATAGAAGATATTCATGGGGAAATTTGTCAGAAGTTAAAAAAGTATATATAGTTAAGATATGTCAAAATACGAAACAATTATCGGTTTAGAAATTCACTTGCAATTGAAAACTAAAAGCAAGATGTTTTGCTCTTGCTCCAATGATGGTGAAAATCAAAAACCCAATACCACTGTCTGCCCAATTTGCTTGGGACATCCTGGTACTTTGCCAGTGGTAAACCATGAAGCTATCAAATTAGCTGTGCTGTTGTCTTCAGCTTTGGGCTTCAGAATATATAAAAAATCTAAATTTGATCGTAAGAATTATTTTTATCCAGACCTACCAAAGGGTTATCAGATTTCTCAGTTTGATGAGCCATTAGCCTCGGAGGGGCATCTCATCATAGAGCACAATGACAAAAAGATGAGGATTGGCATCGAGCGTCTGCATGTCGAGGAAGATTCCGCCAAAAATATTCATACCAAAAATGAAACTCTCGTAGATTTTAATCGAGCAGGCACACCACTAGCTGAGATTGTGACTAAGCCAGATTTTCGTGATCCTGGGCAAGCCAAAATATTTGCTCAAGAGCTTCGTCTGATTGCCCGCTACTTGGGCGTCTCTGATGCTGATATGGAAAAGGGTCATATGCGCTGTGATGCTAATATATCTTTAAGGCCTCAAGGTGATACTAAGCTTTATGCAAAGACCGAAGTAAAAAATATTAACTCTTTCAAGTCACTAGAAAAAGCACTGCTCTACGAAGTAGAACGTCAGACGCAGTTGTGGGACAAGAAGCAGGCGCCAAAAATCACTGCCACTCGTGGCTGGGATGACGATAAACAAATTACTGTCGAGCAGAGGACCAAAGAGGGTTCAGCTGATTATCGCTATTTCCCAGAGCCTGATTTACCACCACTTATTATTGATAAAGAAATATTAGATTTTGCTAAACAACATTTACCAGAGCTTCCGCTAGCCAAGCAATTTCGTTTTAGAAAAGAGTATGGACTCAATGTTGAAGAAGCTAGATTTTTGGTCAATGAAAAATTTTGGTCAGGCTATTTTGAAGCAGTAATGAGTGAATTGCGTACTTGGCTCTGTCGAGATGAGAAGATACATCCTGATAGTGATGAGGCTGATAAAATTTGGGAGGAGCACAAAGCTAAGTTTGCTAGACTGACTTTTACTTGGTTGAGCAATGAATTATTTAAACTGTTGGGTAATTATTCTGATTTTCATAAAACAAAAATCAGCCCAGAAAATATGGCTGAATTGATAAAATTAGTTTATCAAAAGAAAATCAATAATCCTAGTGCGCAAAGCATCTTGGCTAAGATGGTAAAAACTGGAGATGATCCATCGGTCCTGGCTGAGAAGATGGATATAGCGCAAATAGACGATGCTGGTACACTAGAAGATATGGTGATGAAAATCATCATGCTGCATCCTGAACAGGCTCAGCAATATCGCTCAGGTAAAGTAGCGCTCTTGCAGTTTTTCTTGGGACAAGTGATGCGAGAAAGTAAAGGTAAAGCCAATCCTCAAAAGATAGAGGAGATAATAAAAAATAAGTTAAAATAAAAACAAACATATGTCAAATAATATACTGCAAAGCAAAAGATTGTGGCTACATATTCTTTTAGCCTTTCTTTTTTTAGGAGTAAACTCTAGTTCTGCTGCCTCATCTTTAGCTTCTCGTCTTCAAGGCTATATACTACTGCAAGTAGAATCGGTGGGCGAAGCTTGGTATGTCATTCCCAAAGAACAACAAAGAGTCTACATGAAAGATGGGGCTGTCGCTTACCAAATAATGCGTGAAGTTTCACTAGGTATTACCAATGCCAATCTAGCAAAAATACCAA
>JAUPVE010000029.1 GCA_030917205.1 Patescibacteria group bacterium
AGTATCTACATTAAATACTCTAGATGATTTAGGAATTAAATTAAGATTAGCATTAGTAATACCTAGAGATAGATATCTCATGATATTATAGGCTGCTGGTCCATCTTGCATGTAGTACCTCTTACCATCTTTAGGGTTTACATACCAAGCTTGTCCTTGTTTTTCTACTTGTAATAGTATATATCCTTTTAGTCTGTTTACTAGATTTTGATCATAGACTAATTTGTTTGGACCTAGGGGACTATAGTTATTCTTGATCTCTTCGCCATCTTTGAAACCATCATTGTCTGTGTCTGCCTTGAGAGGATCTGTCTCTAGGCCCTCTTCCAATTTATCTGAAAGTCCGTCAGAGTCTGTATCTACATCATTAAATCTAGCTTCAATACCTACTGGTATTTTTGCTAAATTAGCATTAGTGATACCTAGTGAAACTTCCCTCATAATCTGATAGGCGACAGCTCCATCTTTCATGTAGACCATCTTCTCTTCCTTGGGGATGACATACCAAGCTTCACCTAGTGACTCTACTTGAAGAAGTATATATCCTTGAAGACGAGAAGCTAGAGAGCTGGCTGCAAGAGAATAATTTACTCCAAAGAGTAGACCTAATAGAAGAAGGCCTAACCATAATATTTTAGTTTTAAAGATGTGTTTGAGCATATATATGTGTGTTTATGTTGTTAATTGGTTAATATGTTGAATTATACCACAAGAAATACTATTATTTAACTAGATTGCTTATTGATTTATTGTTAACATAGTTTAAAATATTTTCTATAGAAGTGTCTAGTATCCTCTCTAAGGCTTCCTGACTATTAAAAGCATTGTGTGGGGTCACTATGACCTTATCCGAAGTCAGTAGGATATGGCTCTCTACTATGGTAGTCAAAAATTCTTTAGCCATCTGCCCTACCCCACTAAAATGAGGAGACAATAATTCCCGCTCCTCTTTCAAGATATATTTTTCTTCCTCCAAGACATCTAGGCCAATGCCCGACAATTTACCTAGACGCAGACCATCGATCAGGGCACTAGTATCTATCAAGCCACCCCGAGCTGTGTTGATAATAATACTATTATCTTTAAATAATTTAATATTTTTCTTATTTATCAAATGATGAGTTTTTTTATTATACGGAGCATGCAAAGTCACAATATCTGAATGACGCAAAAGATAATCCAGTGTGACGTATTGAAAATTAAATTTTCTAGCCAATGCTTTGTCTCTCTTAGGATCAAAAACTAGCACCTTCATCTCAAAACCATGAGCCATACGGATAACATGTTGGCCGATATGGCCTGAGCCGATGATGCCGATAGTTTTGCCAGCTATATCAAAACCCCGCAGGCCATCCAAAGTAAAATCACCCCTGACCGTCCTCTCATGAGCGGTATGGATTTTCCGCGATAGCGATAATATCAGACCAAAGGTATGCTCAGCTACCGTATTCTCACCATAAGTCGGGACATTGGCAACCTGCACTCCAGCTACCCTCGCTGCTTTTACATCTACATGATCATAGCCGGTGGAGCGAGTAACTACCAACTTTAAATTTGGAAGTGATTTCAGCACCTCTTTATTTATTTTAGAATAAATAAAAGGTGATAAAATTTCTGTTTCTTTTATTTGGGCTAAGTCTTTTTTACTCAAAATATCAGGGAAAAAATTTAGCTCAAAACCTTTGAGTCTTTTTTTTAAATACTCTTGCTCCCAAGGCTCCACTTCAAAAAAAGCTATTTTCTTTTTACTCTTTATATACAATGTATTGTTTTTCATATTTTTTAATTATTTAAAATTATTCTGACTGCTTTTATTTTTCTACCCAAATATTTTTCAGCTGAATCTTGAAATCTTTTGGCGTCGTCAGTGGTAAGAAAAATAGTCTTAGGCTTAGACTTTGTTTTTTTAGCATACTCCGGATGCTTCAATAAATATTCTGCTAGTTTATCTGCTACTATTTTGCCACTATCTAAAACTTTAATATTTTTACCAAAATATCTTTCAATATCTTTCTGGAGCCAGCCATAGTGAGTGCAACCCAATATGACAGTATCAGGAAAATGACTTTTTAAAGGACGAATATATTTTTTTAAGATCATCTTGGTCTCTGGTGTTTTCTCCCAATTTTCCTCTATCAAAGGCACGAGCAATGGGCAGGCTTGCTGGACTACTTTTATTTTTCTAACTTGAATTTGCAATTCCTTAATATATGATTTTGATTCTACGGTACTGCGCGTACCCATGACGGCTACTACTTTATTTTTAGTCATGAGACTTGCGGCCTCGGCCAATGGTCTGATAACTCCTAGAATATTTTTACCGGGATATTTCTTTGGTACATACTCCTGCTGCAATTTACGCAAGGCCTCAGAAGAAGCTGTGTTGCAAGCCAAAATAATCAAATCACAACCAGCTTGAAATAAATAATCAACTGCCTGACGCGTATACTCATAAATCACCTCTTGGCTGTGATTACCATAAGGTGCGCGTGCATTATCGCCCAAATAAATATAGTCAAATTGGGGTAATTTTTTTTCAATGGCTTTAAAAATTGTTAAGCCACCAAAACCTGAGTCGAATACTCCAATCATTAGTTATTAATTACTGCTAATATTTCTTTTTGATACCGTTCAGTAGACTGCCGATCCCGAGTCTCGACAGTGATTCTGAGTAAGGGCTCAGTATTTGAGGGACGAACATTGAACCACCAGTCAGCGAACTCGACCGTGATGCCATCAATTTCATCTTTAATATTATCTCTATAATGATAACGTAGTTTTTCTAACTTTGCTTCAATACTTTCTACCTCCACATTTAACTCATCGCCTCGATGGTACAATTTAAAATCATTCACAATCTCTGACAATGGCCGACCATCTTCTGAAATAGCCTGTAAGGCCAAAACCAAAGCAATCAAACCAGAGTCGGCATAAAAATTATCTTTGAAAGCAAAATGACCAGAGACCTCGCCGCTCATGATGCCATGCTCTGCGTGCATATGCCTAGCTAGATTGATATAGCCAACTTCACTGCGGATGGCTCTACCACCCCACTTGGTGATCAACTCGGGTACAGCGTGAGAACAAATTAGGTTATAGACAATGCCAGCACCAGCTTCTTTTTTGAGTAACATTTTGGCAATCAACAAAAGTGTCATATCACCTTTGATGAATTGTCCTTTCTCATCTAGCAAAAACATGCGGTCACCATCAACATCAAACATCACACCTAGGTCAGCTTTATTTTTTAATAATTCTTGAGTCGCTGCCTGATGAGCATCTTTGGCCAAAGGATTTGGCGGACGATTGGCAAACTTAGGATCAAGCTCTGAGAATATACTGACCAGCTCAGCTGGTAATTTATCAAATAGCTTTGGTAAAATAAGACCAACCATACCATTGCCAGTATCAGCCAAAACTTTTAATTTTTTTATTTGCTTCACCTCTACAAAAGACAAAATATGTTTAATGTGATCTTTGGATATTTCTTTATTTTTTAATTTACCCTTTATGAGCTCTGGCTGAAAATCTTTGAGAGCCTGCATTTCTTTATAAACTTGTTGGCCACTGATAAATTTAATACTATCAGTATATTCTGTATTATTCACGGCCATCTTGAAACCGCCATAGCCAGCGGGATTGTGGGAAGCAGTAGCCATGAAGCCGCTATTGTATTTGTAGTGACCTAGAGCAAAATAAAAATCATTGATAGAAACTAAGCCCAAATCATGCACCTCCACACCGTACTGCAAAAAAACCTCAACGGCGGCTGTCATCAGGGGCTCAGAAGCCTCTCGTACATCACGAGCCACTACAATTTTTAAGTCTTTGACTGGTTTATGTAATTTGCGGCTAACCACGCTTAGATAAGCCAAAGCTATATGTTTAGCTTGCTCGGCATCAATTTGCTGGGGGTATAGACCTCGCACATCATATGATCGAAAAATACTGGCATCCATATATTTGATATATTACTGATATCTATTATTTTATCATAATGTTTGAAAAAAACCCAATGAAAGCTGGGCACTCCCAGACAATTTACATATTCGATAAAATTGGCTAAACTTATGCCATAAATTAAAAAAATTTAAACAACATGAAAATGCCGAAAAAACTCACCATCACTCCACCAACTAAAATTAAAATTGTCGAAATACCCGGTAAGGGTCTAGGGGTCATCGCCACTGCCGATATAAAAAAAGGAGAAAATATCGAAATTTTCCCTGTACTTTTTTTGTCAAAAAAAGATGTAAAATATTTAGACCATGAATCTGATTTGTTGACCTTTTATCCCATGTATCTACAGAGCTACAGAAAAGACTGCATCATGTTTGGCTATGGATCGATCTACAATCATGACCGTAAAAATCCCAACGCTGATATTTTTTATCCAAAAAATAAAACTGATCGCTACTTGATTATGCGAGCTCTAAAAAAAATCTCCAAAGGAGAAGAAGTGGTTTATGACTATGGCTATGATGGCAAACAAGAATTCCTAGACCTCAAATAAACAGTTTATTTTTTGACCAAACAATTCAAATTATATTTAGTCTTATAAATACCCAAAGGCTCCATCTGAAACCCAGCCCCAAGCAATAAATTTTTTAATTCTGACTTGGTAAAGTGGTGATAATAGCGCCAGTGCGTACTCTGCCTATCCGGCGAAGTATAGGGTATAAAAAAATCATTCCAGGTTTTTTTGTGACTAATATTTTTAATAATATACTCCACATATTTTGGCTGTAATAAATTCCAATTGGTCATAAATAATGTACCACCTGGTTTGAGCCAAGTATAAATTTTATTCAACAACTCTTCCCTTTCTTTTTGCTTGTCTAGATGATGCAAAGAAGCTACTAAACAGACGACATCAAAACTGTCTGGGGGAAAATCTACTTTGGCCATGTCAGCCTCTTGGAAAGTATAGCCAGAAAATTGCTGTCGCGCCTGTTCTAATAACTTAGCGCTAAAATCAACGCCTAGATATTCAAATTTTTTATTAGCTGACTGCAAAACTTTTAACAAGCGTCCATTGCCACAGCCCAAATCCAAAACCTTGCCCCCCTCGGGTAAATATGGTATAAAAATGGATAACTCTTGCCAGGGCACATATCTGGTGTTGGAAAAATCCTTGGCTATAGAGTCATAAACATTTTGCAAATCTTTTTTTATATCAATCATGGAAAAAAATAATAAAATATACGAAGAAATAGTCTTGGAATTGATGGGGCGTAAATACGCCACTGATTTGGATTTTTCCAAGCAATTGCGCCAGTCTTTTAGCTCACGCAAAATTCCAGCCAATACTAAGGCTACCCTGATTTTGGCCTATCGTCAATTGCTGAAAAAAAATAAAATCAAAGCTGATGCTAGCTTTGAGCAACTGCTAAAAAAAAGAGCGGTCCGCACTCTCTCCGGAGTTTCGGTCATCACCTTACTCACCAAACCTTTTGTCTGCCCAGGTAAGTGTGTCTATTGTCCAACCGAAGTAGGCATGCCCAAAAGCTATTTATCCAATGAGCCAGCAGCAGCCCGAGCCAAGATGAATCTCTTCGATCCCTTTCGCCAGGTGACCATGCGTATCCAAGCCTTACAAAACAATGGACATGCTGTCGATAAATTGGAAGTCTTGGTTTTGGGTGGCACTTGGTCTGTCTACCCTACTCACTATCAAGATGAATTTATCCGTGATTGTTTTTATGCTGCTAATGTATTTGGTAAAAAAAATAAACGCAAACCATTTGCTTTGGAGCAAGAACAAAAAATAAATGAAACAGCTAAGTATAAAATAATTGGTCTGACACTAGAAACTCGGCCAGATTATATCAATCCGACTGAGCTTAAAAAAATGCGTCGACTTGGCACCACACGTGTCCAGCTTGGTGTCCAGCATACTGACAATAAAATTCTCGATCTCATCAAGCGTGGACATAGCATCGAACAAAGCATCAATGCCACTCGTCTACTCAAAGAAGCTGGCTTCAAAGTAGATCATCACTATATGCCAGATTTGCCAGGCTCTACTCCAGCTAAGGATCTAGCTATGTTCAAATATGTTTTCAAGAGCCCTGATTTACAACCTGATCAAATAAAAATATACCCCTGCGTAGTCAACGAATTTGCTGAGCTATACAGCTGGTACAAAGAAAAAAAATATAAACCCTACACCAAAAAACAATTACTTGATTTACTGCTGGCTGTCAAAAAAATAGTCCCACCCTATATGCGTATCAATCGCTTGATTCGCGATATCCCCGAAGAAAGTATCATAGCCGGCAACAAGATAACCAATCTCCGTCAATATTTACAAATTGAATTAAAAAAACAAGGAGCCTCTTGTCATTGTTTGCGTTGCCGAGAAGTCCGCGATGATAAATATGAGCTCAAAGATCTAGAATTAGTACGTCGCGAATATGAAGCCAATGATGGTCAGGAAATATTCTTGAGTTTTGAAAATAAAGACCGTAGCAAAGTCTATGCTTTTTTACGCTTGCGCTTCAATCATGACCTAAAAAATAATATTTTCCCCGAGCTAGCCAATGCCTCTATTGTTAGGGAGCTCCATGTCTATGGTCAGATGGTGCCAGTCTACGATGAGTCTCTAGATGATGAGATAGGTAAGACCCAGCACCTCGGCTTGGGCAAGCGTCTCATGCAAGAAGCGGAAAAAATCACTCAAGATAGGCAAGTCAAAAAAATAGCCGTCATCTCTGGTATTGGCGTCCGCAACTACTACCGCAAACTGGGCTACAAACTACAAGGCACTTACCTCACTAAGACATTGACAAAATAGCAAAAAATAGTATAATACTCCTTCGCTCTTTTCGCCCTGCAACCGCACACAATGCAACGTCTACAAGGAGGTGAACATGGACCTGAACCAAGAGATCCCCTGCTTGTCCTGGTGGGAAAAGGCTGACGGTATCAAAAAGGAGGTATTTATAGAAGCTGTGAATCTGATCTACAGCATTTCGCTGGCTCGTCCAGGACTCGATCAGGACAAGGACGCGTTGGTGTTCAACAGCATCTATCGGCCGATCTTCCTGTCCGATGGCATCATCCCTGTGAACATGGAGTTTACTCAGCTTTGCCGAAAGCTAAGAGTGAACCCCCATGAGATCAGCGAGAACACCCACCTCATCTTTGAGACGCTCAGTGGCCAAATTGGCAGCATCGAAGCAGCACAAATCTTGTGGCTACCGCCACGAGAAGTGCGGCGACTGATCGCCGTCAAGAAGCTGAGCGCCACCAAGGATGCGAAGGGACACTGGCGCATCGAAACTATTGCTGCGCTAGAGCTAGCCGCCAAAAGGCTGGGGCTCCGCGTGCACTAAGTGCACGAAACAGGGCTCGGAAGTAAATTCCGGGCCCTGAATTTTTTTACTTATTTTTTTTCTCTTGTAGATACACTATATAGGAATAGAGCATTGAGCCAACAGTAGCTAGTACCGCGCCACCGACAAATATACCAGCACCCCAGGCATAGGGTAGATTTGGTGAGATGATGATGCAAACACCAAAGAGGATAAACATCCAGCCACCGACCCGATGAGTTTTGTTCCAGACATTTTCCGATGACAGTGTCCAAGGAGTCTTGATGCCGACAAACCAATTGCGCTTCAGCTTACCTAGATAGTTACCCATAAAAATCATCAACAAGCCGACCAACCAAGGCACCCAAAACTGAATACTGATTGGATAGCCCAAATTATACAAACCAGATAAAACATAAATAACGGCAAAAAAAGTGATCAAGATATTTTTGAACAAGTGATAAACTTTTTCAAAATCAGCGTAGCGCTCTTTTTTGGGATCAAGCATAGGCAAGACTAAAAACATGA
>JAUPVE010000030.1 GCA_030917205.1 Patescibacteria group bacterium
TTTTGGTACTAGCGCTAGGTCCAGTAACAGTATTTGAGCTAGTAGAATTTAGTTTACCGGTAAACTTATCATCACCATCACGATTTTCACTCCAACGCATGATTTTATCCTCAACAACTACTCTAGACTTAGTATACCTCTCTCTGGTCACCTTGATCACTTTTTCTTTGATATCAAGAGGCACGTCACTATCCAAGGTAACTGGTGGCAAGGTACGAGCCGAAAAAGCTTCTGAAGCTACGCCATCAATCATTAATTTTAAATAAATTTGATATTTTGGTATATTGACTAGATTTTCTTGTACAAAAACAGGGAAAAACTCTTTTTCCAAAAATTCAGCATCAGTGGCGCCAACTCTAAAAGATACTATGGTGCCAACATTGCCAAAAACTGCGGCCGCTATTTCTTCTTCTATCTGTTCAATATATTGGTGGGCAATAATTAAATTCAGACGATATTTTCTAGCTTCTGATAAAATATTGGCAAAAGACTCAGTAGCAAAATTTTGAAACTCATCGACATAGAGATAAAAGTCATTTCTTTCATTTTCGGGAATATCTATCCTACTCATGGCAGCTAGCTGGATTTTGGTGATCAACATCGCACCCAGTAAAGCGGAGTTATCTTCGCCTACTCTACCTTTGGCTAAATTGATTAATAAAATCTTCTTACTGTCCATTATTTCGCGCATGGAAAAAGAAGACTGCACTTGACCAACCATATTTCTAATCAAAGAAGATGATAAAAAACGACCAACTTTATTTTGAATTGGAGCTATAGCCTCAGCTTGGAAGCGATCAGGGTATTTTGAATATTCATCTATCCAGAAAGATCTTACTACTGGATCACTGATTTTATCGACGACTCTATTGCGAAAAGCTTTATCAGTCAGCATGCGCATGATGCCTAATAGTGTGGAGCCAGGATACTCAAGGAGCGCTGAAATAGCGTGATGCAAAACGTATTCTAAACGAGGACCCCAGGAATCAGCCCAGATTTTTTTAAAAACGCCAATCAAACCAGAAACAACTAAGTGTCTTTGCTCTATACCTACTTTTTCTAAAACATTGAAAGCAATGGGAAAATCCAAATCAGCCGGATTAAAGTACACTACATCATTGACCCGACTCGAAGGAATAAAATTAATCACCTTTTCTACTAACTCACCGTGTGGATCCACTACACAAACTCCTCGACCCGCCTGAATATCCTGAATAATCATATTTTCTAGTAAGGTAGATTTACCCATACCAGTTTTGCCAATCACATACATATGCCGACGTCTATCATCGGTTTTTATTCCAAATTTTACATTTTGGTTACGGTAATCAGTTTCCGCAAAAGTTGTTATTTCATTTAGTTCTGGCATATTATTTTACGGGCAAATTTTTGGGGGCTACCGCTTTTTTATCATCAACATCACTGTCGTCATGTTTCGCAAATTTTTTTTCAAAATATTTATTGTTCAGATCAAAATCAACCGATTTAGCCGTGCGCAATTGCTTGCGTAAATCATCTGTACTACTAGCTGAAGCCTTGGTCTCGGTAAAGATAGGTAATGAAAATGGTGGCTCGCTTTTTTTGCTTTCGGTCTTTTGTAGCATGGGCGTACTGATTTCCATACTTGGAAAATGCCACAAGCTAGCTAGCTCTTCTATATTTAGTATAAAGTGTGAGTGTCCAGTTCTACCGCTTCTGTACTTATAAGCTTTTATTAAACTTTCGCGACGTTGGGCCATGCGTTGTTTTGCAAAAAACCATTCCACTTTTGTTTTGGTTTTAGGGTCAGGCTTAAAAGCATTGAGATCCATAGTACTAAATTGCTTCAATGAGCCAAAAACAGGAGCAATCACTCGACCAGGATTGTACTGATCATGTGGGGAAAGATAAATCAATCTAATTTTACACTCAAAAGCAATTTTAGAAGCCTTGTGCTCTATGGCCTCTAGCTTACCTTTTTCACCTGGTGTCAAATGTAACATTTGACTAGGCAAATCATCTTTTTTGGTGTCTTTTTTTGACTTGGAACCCTCGCCGTCATTCCAGTAAAACATTGATTCACCATTATTTAAAACAAAAAGATTAAAGATTGAGGAAAAAATATCCTGGTACCAAGGTTTTTTAGGAGCTGGTCCTTTTTTGCCCGCTAACTTTTGGGCTGCGGCATTAGCTTTTTTTGTCCAGTCTCCACCAGTGGGTTTTAATAAGAATTGCAACCATACCTGCTCACCATTTCTAATTTTACTCATGGTTTCAATCACAGAAGCCATAGGATCTTTGAATTCACCGCTGACTTTATCTTCAAACTCAGTATAGGTTCTAATTGGTAAATAATCTGGAGCCACTAAAATAACTTCTGTGCCCCACATATTGTAGTCGTCATTGGGAAAATGTACTGGTAAATCAGTAGTATAATCCAGTACTTCGGTGATTTCGGCATCGGGATATTGAGAGTAGATAGAACTCTCTACTAAATCTCGCCAATAATCAGGAGTTCTAATAATAAACTGTACGTAACCGTCAATACTAATAATTTCGAAAGAAAAAGCTAGTTGAAATTGACCCTCGTATTTTTCCTTTTTACTGACATTGGCTTGGGCGCCTGACAAAGTGGCAAACAATTGTTCTACTGCTTTGGGTGTCTGCTCTGAATCACGAGGTATATCAACGGCCAAAAAAATAAATTTTTTCTTCATGTACCAGGCGTTTTGTTTGGCGTTTAGCCAAATATCGTAGGCCATCAAAGCAATCACAAAAACATAAACAAAGCCCATGCCATGGGTCATCACGTATTGCAAAAGTTGATCTGCTGGTAAAGATCCAACATTTGCCAGCTCTTCCCAATTTATGAAGAAAGTAGAAAAATCCATATTTATTTCGGTGTTTATATTATACAATTTTTTTACGATATTTGCTAGTTATTACAAATAAAAAAACAACCCACTGACTAGTGTAGTTGTTTTTTATGAGTTTAGGCATTTTTTAAAGAATATTTTCCGTTTTCGTTTTTCTCAAATCTATTTTTATTCATCAGAGCTAAGGTGACAGTAGTTTCTTTGATCATGCGATGTTTCAAAACTTCTTCTACAATCTCCTTTTTACTAAGTGGTCTATCGCTCTTGCGTAAAATCTCTTCAATCACATCAGAGACAACACCAGGTTTGTAGCCCCACTCTTTGAGAGCGTAGATACCGCGACCGACCAAAACGTATTTGTCGTCCAAAATTAATTCATTGTGAATAGTAGCGGGATAGGCCTGACGATGATCGAAATCCATCTTATTGATAGTTTCGGCAATTTCATTGAAATGCATCGGCCTATTTTCTTTTTTCAAGACTAAATAAATTTTATCATTCATCCTCTTGGGAGAAATATCGGCCCAGTGAGACAAACCCCACTCTTCGTAAGGATTTGATTTTAATTTTTTAGTAATATAGATAAAATTTAAAACAACTTTATCAGTCAAATTTTCATTTTCTTTGTAGTATTCAGTTTCTTGAATTTTATTGATCAAAATATCTAGTGACAAAGGATTACCATGATTTTCAACAATATCAATTACTTTATTGATAGCCTGATCATAAAAATCAACAGAAGACTCTGGAGTTTTCCAGTAATCAAAATATTCTTTGTTCTCACGAATAAACTGAAAACGGTGTTTTAGTAATTGACCTAAGATGAAAACTACAGCTGAGTGATTGTCATCATTGTAGCCAGAAGAAGTCAATAATTCTTTGATCAAATTGGTTTCGGCCATCAAGCCACCATGCTCTGATAAAATACCATTCGTAATATCTTCAATCTCCTGTAAATAGGTTTCATCAAAATTTTTGATGATTTTTTTGAGGGAGCTATTTTCGATTTGGCGAACACGCTCACGAGTAATAGCGTATTGTTTACCAATATCTTCCAAGGTTTTTTTGTCATAACCAGACAAACCATGGCGTAGCTTGATAATCTCGCGTTCACGCTCGGTTAGGGCAGCCAAAATACCATCTAGCGTATCATGCGGAT
Organism: Patescibacteria group bacterium; assembly: GCA_030917205.1. Taxonomy (GTDB): domain Bacteria; phylum Patescibacteriota; class Patescibacteriia; order UBA1558; family GWA2-36-10; genus CALMZN01. The sequence continues at coordinate 4,015 of JAUPVE010000030.1, forward strand.
TGAAACTTGCTAGATTGGATAAGTGTTTGGCTGTAATAACTTGGTCTAAAATTGATTCCATATTTTTATATAAAACAATAAAAATTGACAGATTTATTTGATGTCGACCATAGCATAACATATTTATTAAAATAAGTCAACCCCAATTTACTTAAAAACTGGGGTTGACAAATATCGATAAATTTTGGCTAATTTTAGCGCTTTTTATTAAACAATAATAATAATGGAGACGCAACAAAAATTGAGGAATAGGTACCTATGATAATACCGATAGATAGGGCCAAGGCCAAATATCTAGTACTTTCTCCTCCGAATAGCAGGATGGCCAACAAGGCTAGAAAGGTAGTCAAGGAGGTGTTGATTGAGCGAATCATGGTTTGATTGATACTGATATTGATAATCTCTTCAAAATTTTCAAAAGTACGGCTTTTGAAGAGGTTTTCTCTCAAACGATCAAAGGTGACAATAGTATCATGAACTGAAAAGCCTAAAATAGTCAGTAAGGCTGTCACAAATAAACTATCTACCTCTACTCCCATAAATTTACCCAAAAAGACGAAAACACCAGTCACAATAATAATATCGTGAGTCAAAGCTATGATAGCAGCGACACCGTATTTCCATGACTCTACCGGCTTGGATACCTTTCTGAAGGCATAAGCGATATAAAGCACAATGAATATCAAAACAATGATGATAGCTTGAAAAGCTTTGCTCTTGAGCTCTTTACCTAAAGACGGACCAATAGATTCAAACTTATTTTCAGTCAGCTTGTTATCAGAAACATTTTCTATCTTAATCTGTGAGATAGCCTGTAAAATTTCTTGGTGCTTGGCTTCAGGGACATCTTTGAAGCGGAAAATATAATCCTTGTCCCCAGATGGCTGGACAATAACTGGCTCAACACCCAAATCTTTGAAAGAATTTTTGAGCTGATCCATATCTGGTCTAGCTTGAGAGTAGCTGACATCCATCAAACTACCACCAGTAAAATCAATGCCATATTTTAGGCCCCACAAAAACCAACCAATGAGTGAAACACTCACTAGAGCTATGGATATGGTGTAGAAAATTTTTCTTTTTTGAATGATTTTATACATATTATTTTTCTTCAGTTTTTTCTAAGGAAACTCCGAATAAGCCAAGTTTATTTTCTAATTTTTTGTTAACAACCAAACGCATCAAAGTGTGAGTGACAGTCAGAGCTGAAAACATAGACACTAGAATACCAATGCCCAAGGTGATGGCAAATCCTTTGACAATAGATGTGCCAAACCATGCTAAGATCACACAAGTAATAATAGAAGAAAAGTTTGAGTCACGAATTGATGGCCAAGCTCGCTCAAAACCATCCTCTACGGCTGAGCTAAGATTCTTACCATTGTATAATTCCTCTTTAGTACGTTCGAAAATCAAAATATTAGCATCTACTGCCATACCTATAGAAAGTATGAAACCAGCAATACCAGCCATAGTCATAGTGACTGGCACTAGCTCAAAGATAGCCAAACTCAAGGCTGTATAGACACCTAAGGCAATAACAGCTAATAAGCCTGGCAAGCGATAAAATATCAACATGAATAAGGCAGCTGATAAAAAGCCAATAATACCGGCTAACAAACTTTGATCAAGAGAAATCTGACCAAGACTTGGCCCAATAGTCTGCTGAGTCAACAAAGTAATGGGCACTGGTAAGGCGCCAAGGTTTAAATCTTTAACCAACTGTTTAGCTTCATCAATGGTGAATTGGCCAGAAATCTGAGCAGAACCATCTCTAATTGGCTCTTGGACAACTGGATTGGAACGTAAGGCTCCATCCAAGAAAATACCGATTGTTTTACCAACATTGAGCTCAGTCAAATTAGCAAAAGTCTCTGTACCCTCTTCATCAAAATCCAAAAGCACCATAGGCTCCTGGGTAGTCGCGTCAAATTGTAATTGAGCTTTTTTAATATTTTTACCGCTCAACTTAGTATCTACCCAAGTGACATTTAAGTCGGCGTTTTGCTTGGCAAATAAAATATGAGCAGAGTGAACTTCTTTGACTCCCTCGGTAGTTCGCTCTTCTATTTTTTTAATAATATGATAACCAAATTGTGACTCGACTAACTGTTTGCTGATTTCTCCGGACTTGAGATCTTCAAAAATGGCCCTGTCAAACTCTGGTACAAAATCACCAGCCTTGACCCAGCCCAAATCTCCCCCTAAGTCCTTAGAACCTGGGTCTTCACTGAACTCTTTGGCTAATTTAGCAAAATCTTCTTTTTTTAAAGCTCGCTGCAAAACTTCGTCAGCTTTTTGACGAACCACATCATTGTCTACTGGAGCTGGGGCAGCGCCTTCAGTTTTGAAATCTAATACCGGAGTTTTATCGATAATCTTAATCGCTTCATTGACATCAGTCACACCAGCGAGTTCGACAATGATACGATAATTTTCACCGCTGATATTGGTCTGGACTAGTGGCTCAGACACTCCATAGGCATTGACTCGACGCTCAATCACATCACGTAAAGCCTCTACTCTATCTCGTCTCTCGGCACTATCCAGGGCACTGACATCAGCTTGATAGACCAAGTGTGTGCCACCTTGTAAATCTAGGCCAAGATGCATCCTAACCTTGTTTACCCAGTGATCTTGAGCTAAAAATGAGACATTTGGTACGATAAACATCACAGCCAACATGCTCAAAACACCAATAAAAACAGCTGTCCACCTGACTTTGTTTTTATTGACGAGCTTGTGTTGTTGGGGATAACTATACTTATTCATAATTTCTTGCTTTTACTGTATAAATAACCCGCTTATTTTAACACAAATAACAATTTTGACAAGGGTATTCCCAGTTAAGAAAATCAAAAATACCCCATATTTATTACGGGGTATTTTATCTGTATAAAATTAAATTTTTTTCGACTATGGTAAATCAAAGGCCTTTTGCTCGGTCCAAGTTTTTTCATCATAAACTCTGATCTGCTTTTCACCAATCACATAGAAATAGTCATTGACAAAGATAGCTCTCTTGACCTGGTCCATCTGTGCTGCTTTGACCAAAGATAGCTTGTCATCGGCATAGCTCAAAATATAGCCACCCTTGCTACCCGGTATAAAGAATATCTTGTATTTTTCATCAATAGTAAAGGCTTTGTGGTTATCATTAACCTCAGTATAGTACTCATCTAAAGAATATTTATAAAGCTCTTTTGGATCGCTAGGATTGGAAACATCAAACAAAGATATTTTTACTTTATTATTTTCTGCTCCAACACCCAATATCCTATCTTTATTGATGGGGTGCAGATAAGATGAATAGCCAGGAATTTTGAGCTCACCTTTTTTGGTTGGATTTTTAGGATCACTCAAATCAATGACATAAAATGGATCAGTTTGTCTAAAGGTGACGATGTAAGCTTTGTCCTCTATAAATCTAGCGCTGTAAATTCTCTCAGTCAGACCCATGTCTAATAATTTACCCATGATTTTGAGATCATCCCCCAAAACATACAGATCATTAGCACTCTCGCTATTACTAGCAAAAACTGAATCCCACATACCACCCAAAGTAGTCGCTATACGCAAATTACCATCATACTCATCTAGAGAAAATTGATTCAAAGGATAGCCTGGTACTCCGCCACTCGCCTTGAGACTCAAATTATCAATAGCAATTTTTACAACTCCGGTGTTGGCTAAATTTCTTTTATTATTTTTATAATAATTTTGAAAACGGTTTTCTAGCTCTGTTTCAATACGTAAATTTTCATCTTTACCTAAACTTTTTTTCCAATTATCAACCACCACACCTAGCTCC
>JAUPVE010000031.1 GCA_030917205.1 Patescibacteria group bacterium
AGAATCAGAATTTTTAACGTTAGGTTTTTTTTACGAAAGAAAAAGAGGGTTATATTTTGATAAACCACAAGAAAAAATAATTGATCTAGAAAGGGCGGCACAATATTATTTAGCGCTTTATCTTCAGAAACCAGGAGAGGCGAAAAATAAAAAAAGTGAGATTTATAAAAGTTATAGAGATCAAATTTTTAATAAAGATTTAACTGCAAGGCAGTTATTAGTTGGTTATATGTTATTTAATAGGATAAATGATAAAATAAGAATCCTTAGACAATCTGTCAATGATGTACAAAAAAGTATTCTAGGAAATAGTATTTTACACCTACTCCCATTATTTCGTGCGTGGGCAGTCGAACCTTCTGGAAAATTTTTATCTGATCTAGAAGATGATTTTGAACAAATAGACTTAATATTTAATCAAAAAATCGATTATGTTATATCTAAACTAGATAGGGCTATTAAAGAAATATCCAAAAAAGAAGACCAATTCAATCCCCAATATTTTTTTAAAAGTTCAGACTCTTTAGCAAGGATACTAAGTAGAGATGAATTGAAAGTGGAAAAAATAAAAAATCATCTAGAGTTAAACTTTGATAATTTTACGAGGCAAAAAGATCTTAGATATTATAAACCAAATGAATATTCCTTTGACGGGATTAAATATTCTAAAATTACATTCTGGAATGAACTATTTATCAAATTGATGGAGATTTATGATGAAAATAATAAACTAACAGAGGGTAATATTAATTTTATTGATACAGGATCAAGGGTATTGTTACTTTTGGACCCAGATGATGTGGAAAAAAAATTAAGAAAGAAGATGAAAAATGGTCTTTGGTTATTAACTAATTTTAGTGCTAGCTATTTAAATAAATTATGTTTTGCTATAGCAGAAAAACTGGATATCAAATTATTAATTAGACTCAGACCTACTAGATTTAGAACCCAAAGAAGATATAAACGAGGGAAAATGAGGTAGAGTTTACATAATTTTTTTGATAAATTAGATATTCTCTCAAAAATTTGAAGCCTAGTGCTTCATTTTTTTATTTTCAATGATTGACAAATAGCTAATATTATAGCAATATGTGTAATCGGTCCCGATCGTTGATAACCCCAAGCAAGAAAAGAGGAAAACCATGAAGCGTTTCTTTCTGTTCTCCGTGTCCTGCCTGATTCTGGCAGTAGCGTGTCTCGTGTTCTCACAGACCTTCGGCTCGTATGCCAATGCACAGACTGAAAATCATCAGATTGCCGCGATGGCGGCATACTATAACTCAATGAATAATAGGGGTTATCTCTATGTGATGACTACCGAAGGGGATCTGTATCTGAGCACTGATAGTGGGGCTTCTTATCAAGGAAATTTTTGGGGTAGTACTGTCAGTGCCGAGAAATCAAGTCTTAGTGGAGTCAAGACTTTGTATCGGTAGTGTTCCTTTTCGCGGATTAAAAAAGCCGCTCACATCGCGTGGGCGGCTTTCTTTTTAAAAATTTATAAAAATAAGAAAGGCTTGGGAATCCGATGATCCCCAAGCCCTTGTCTTTGTGTGTCCTTAACGATGATTCTCGGCGGCCATGGTATTGGTTGCCGGATACGGTCTGTTGTGACACCAGTTCGGCGTCGTGACGCTGATCATGAGGCTGATCAGCACCAGGGTGACGTAAACGCCGGCCCAGTTTCTCTGAGCACTGGCGCTCATCGCCAGCTTACTGTGACTGCCACGCGGATCGTCATGGTTGGCCTGGAAGTGTAGACCCCAGCCGACCAAGAGCATGGCCATCATGGGCAGTTGCCCGGTGCTCATAAAGATCAGCAGGAAGCCGATCCCGATGATACTCACCAGCCGAAAGACCCAGACCTGGTCGCGCTCTTCTGATATGGAGTTGAAGAAGAGCTTGGCGAATCGTCCGCCGTCAAAGATCCCCCACGGGATCATGTTCCACAGGATCAGGACGCCGTTGAGGTTGATAATCTGTTGGCATTGGTAGGGGTCGAGCCACTTGTTGGCCCAAGCTACGAGAGCCAGGACGATCAACAAGAGATTACCGACCACGCCAGCGATAGAGACGGCGGCTTGCTTGTTCCAGTGGAGTGCGGTGTATTTCTCGGGGTCACCGGGTACAGCGCCCCCGATCACGACAGCGAAGAACAGGTAGGTGCGAATGCCGTAGTATTCCATGACTGCCAGATGGCACAGCTCATGCACCACGACCGCCGACAGCATGGTCGCAGCGATGAAGCTGGGGTTGTCGCTGCCAAAGTGGCGGGCGATGGCCACGAAGACCCAGTAGTTGAGGGCGGCGGTGACAACAGCCACCAAGAAGCCGATCAGTCTCTTCATTGTAAGCCTCCGAGCTTAGCGGTTTTTGGACTCGATGCTCTCTACATCTATAGGACACGTTTTTGACTTTTTCAAGAACTTTAAAACTTTATATTATATCACATAATGTATATTTTGTCAATGATACGCACTTTTATTATTACTAATAATCGGTTAAACTTAAATTAAGAAACTTGTAATTAAAGTTTAAAAAATGGAACAATTAATAAATATTAAAAATTTGACCAAAAAGTTTAATTTCCCAGTCAAGAATACTTCCAAAAACTGGCTAAAAAATTTAGTCAGACCAGATACCAAAGAAGTAGTGGCCGTGGATAATATTTCTTTTTCCGTTAACAAAGGCGAGCGCATTGCTTTCATCGGACCAAATGGTGCTGGCAAATCAACTACTATCAAAATGTTGACTGGTATTATTTTCCCCACCTCTGGTAGTATCGATATACTTGGTTTTGATCCGACTGAAGATAGGAAAAAATTAGCTTACCAGATTGGGACTGTCTTTGGTCAGCGTTCTCAATTGTTGCCAAATTTGCCTATCACAGATTCATTGGAGTTTTTTGGTGTCATGTATGACCTGAGTGATCAGCAAATAAAAAAACGCTCACAAGAATTGATTGAAATTTTTGAGTTAAGCTCATTTATTGATCAGCCAGTACGCAAGTTATCTCTCGGTCAGAGGATGAGAGCCGAGGTAGCGGTATCATTGATCCATCAGCCAAAGATAATTTTATTGGATGAGCCGACTATTGGCTTGGATGTTGTGGCCAAGAAATCACTTCGTGATTTATTGATGAAGGTCAACAAGGAAGATGGGGTCACTATTTTTTTGACCTCTCATGATGTCGGTGATATCGAGTCTTTGTGTGATAGGACTATCATTATAGATAATGGTCAGATTATCAAAGATCTAGCTACGCGTGATTTGGCCCAGACATTTATTTTTGAAAAATATATTGACCTGGTATCGGATAATAAATTTACAAATTTCTTCCAGCTACCAAAAGGTTTGCGCTATACAACCAAGGCGCCCAATCAGATTACAGTGGTGGTTGATCTCCAGCAGATTAGCGTCAAGGAGGCTATCAAAAAATTATTAGATATTTTCGATGTGTCTGATATTGATGTCTATGATGCTGATATGGAAACGGTTATTAGGTATATATATGAAAGAGATAAGGCTAGCCAATAAAATAATCACCAAACTAGTCAAAGATCACGTGCATTATCCTGATCGCTTGATCGCTGATACTTTCAGCATGCTAGCTCGTTGTGGCGTCTTGTTGGTTTTGTATTGGTATGTTTTTCGACTCAATGGTGGTGTAGTCAATGGCGTCACCTTTGTGGTGACTGCTTGGAGTATATTTTTTTATTTTTCATTTTCTACTTTGCGTTTGCGAGATGTTTCTCGCTCTATTATGCATGATGTACAGACTGGTAGTGTCGAAGTATTGTTCAACAAGCCGATTTCATATTTACTGTATCGTTTTTGGTGGCAGATAGGTTTTGGCTTGTATTCATTTTTGGTAGTTACTATTTTTGGAGTTCTTATTTTATATTTTTTGATTGGTGTACCTGAGAGTATGACTCTTACATTATTTTTACCGACTTATTTAGTGACCCTTATAGGAGCATCATTTTTATCTTTGATTCTTTATGGCATAGTTGGTTTGTTAGCTTTTTGGATAGAGGATGTGAATCCGGTATTTTGGATGGTGGATAAGGCAGTTATGATTTTGGGTGGCTCATATTTAGCCGTTGCTTTGTTTCCAAAATTTTTATATCAAGCGGCTTTGTATAGCCCTTTTGGTGCCTCGCTTTTTGTGACGCATACAGTCTATGATTCCTGGCAATCAAATTGGTATATTTTGTTGGCTTGGCAATTTTTCTGGATAGTTTTTTTGGGCACCGTGATGCACTTTTTGTTTGTCCGCGCCCAAAAGAAAGTTTCTATAAATGGAGGATAAAATATATATGTCCAATGAAATAAGATTTGCTTTGTATTCCGTCAAAAAAAACATTCAAAGTAGTGCAGAATTGCGCACCAGTTTTTTGATGAATGTGGTTGGCATGGCTATAAATAACACAGCCTTTATTTTGTTGTGGATTTATTTTATCAAATCTTTTGGTATCATCGGTGGTTGGACTTCGGCTGAGGTGGTAGCCTTGCAGGGTTTTTTGGCTTTGGCTTATGGAGTGGTTTTTTGCTTAGCCCAAGGTATCCGGAAAATACCAGACTATGTAGCGAGTGGAGCATTTGATCGCTTTATGCTGTCACCAAAAAATTTATTATTACGAGTAGCCACTTCATCCTTTGGTGCCTCGGCTGTGGGGGATGTAGTTTTTGGCGTAGCTTGTCTTATCATATATGGATTTTTGATTCAGGCTAGTCTGATGCAGATTTTACTGATAGTGCTAGTAGTTATTTTAGCTACCCTTATTTTTCTAGCTACGGTGATTGCGATATTTTCCACTAGTTTTTTATGGGTTGACTCCAATGCTGTGACTAATGGTTTTTTTGAATTGTTTTTGACGCCAGCTCTTTTTCATGGCGGAGCTTTCCAAGGCCTGACGCGTTTTATTTTTATTTTTATTATTCCTTCTCTTTTGATTGGTACTATACCAGTAGAAATAGTTCGGTATTTATCTTTTGATAAGCTGGCGCTTTTGGCTGGGCTGACAATTTTTTGGTTGCTGGTTTCTGTTAAATTATTTTTCAAAGCCGTTAGGCGTTATGAAAGCTCTAATTTTATGACCTTTGGTAACTAGTTAGTGTGTTTTTAGAGTACAAAAATCTGAAGCTCTAGGCTTCATTTTTTTATTTTCAATGATTGACAAATAATGTTGTTTATTGTATAAACGAAGAACTGGAAGAGACAAGATCCCACCTTTCAAGGAGGAGAGTTTCATGGGTCATCTGTCTGATGATGATTTTAGGGACCTACTAGGCATGGGTCCTGTGCCCAAGGGTCCTCAGCTATTCAACCTGAACCACTGCACTTGCGGTGGTATGGTAAGTAGCGAGGGCATCTGCTATCGCTGTCGCACTGATCATAGCGTGGCCATGAAAGCCGAGCTACTGCGTCGCCAGGCCCAAGCCAAGAAGCCTCAGCTGACAGCCGAGGAGTTTCAGGCCAAGCTGGCTCGCGTCAGTGGTCAGAGTTGCCATAGCTGTTTCCATGGCACACTCAATGAGTTTGGAGATTGTGATTTTTGTGATTACAACTTCGCTTACTATCATCACGATGATGTTATCCGCAATTGATTCAGCATCAGGATTTGCCAGCTGAGCCGCGACCATGTTCGCGGCTCTCTTTTTTGTTTGACCCAGTTAGATAATTTAATCTCACTGTATGGTTGATGGAGAGTAAAATGTTTGTATTTATTTTGTTAATTTTATACAAAACATTGTATATTGATTATCTAACTGGGTTGACTTTTGGGCTTTAAAATAGGATAATAAAGGAGTATTTTGAATGATATAGCCTAATCATTTACCATAAATCCTATGACCCAAAAAGAAGTCATGGAATTCTATGAGCGCTATATAGAACTAAAACTAAACCACGGCTACAAAGCCACGGCCATGGGTATGTATTGTGAGCCGATCAGGATGAATAAACCTATGGATCCGGAGGTGGCTAAAGAGATGGATTTTATAGCCAAGAGTTTGATACAGAGCAATTCTTTGCATTTTCTGAGTACAAAGCAATTAAAGGTTTTGGCCAATGATGAAAGGCTTGGCCAGCGAATTTCAGAAATGTTGAGTCGTTTCAATGTTTGATTATAAAAAGTTTGAATAAATTAAAATAATTAAATGAATATTAGAAAATTTTTTCTTGGTCGAGCTATTGGTTTTATACTAGTTTTGTTACTAGTTTTTATTTATTTTTATTTTATCAAAAATAAATCATATAATACTTCCCCAGGTAGTATCGATGAAGTTGTTTGTACTATGGAAGCCAAGGAGTGTGCGGATGGCTCCTTTGTCGGACGCAGTGGTCCTAAGTGTGAGTTTGCTCCTTGCCCGATCTATACTTTGCCAGCTGGCTGGCTAGATTTTCAGGATGCTGAGCAAAAAATAGTTTTTAGCTACCCCAAAGATTTGGGTAAAGAATATGTTCATCCTCAAGAATGGCCACCAGTGGTATCAGTCACAAGTGGAGATTTCACTTGCCTGACCACAGCTGATACTTCGAGCCAAGCGAGTCGTGTCAGTGAGAGATTGGTCAATGATCATCAGTATTGTATCAGCGCTATGAGCGAAGGCGCAGCTGGCACTACTTATACTAGTTATGTATATAATACCCAGCGCGCTGAAAAATTGATTAGCGTCAAGTTTACTTTACGTTATCCGCAGTGCTTAAACTATGATGATTTTCAGCAGACAGACTGTGTCGATGAGAGGCAAAATTTTGATATTGATGGCTTAATAGATCAGATGGTGGGTAGCATCAGAGAGTTGTAGTATTTATTTTTAATATATTCAAAATTAAAATATAAAAATAACTTAGAATAAAAATTTATGAAAAAAAAGATTATATTTATCGTTGTGATTATATTGGCTATCATAGCTTTGCTATATTTTACTATATCATGGTATGTCAAAAATAAGTCAGCCAATATGGCAGGTGAGTTACCAGCTGATGTGAAAAATATTTCTTATACTATTGATAGTCAGGAGTTTGACTTGGTCAATGGTAAAGTAGAGCTGGAGTATGGTTTGGACTTGGCCAGCAAAAGTATTGTCACTATTTTTGGTGAGCCAGTTTATGGTGATCTAGATGCTGACGGTGATGAGGATGCTGCTGTTTTACTAGTTCAAGAGTCGGGTGGTAGTGGAGTATTTTATTACGCTGCATTGGCCATTAGAAATAGTGATGGTAGCTACGATGCTAGTAGCTCTTTGCTTTTGGGTGATCGTATTGCTCCCCAAACAGTAGAAATCCGCTCTGGCCATGCAGTTTACAATTTTGCGGAGC
>JAUPVE010000032.1 GCA_030917205.1 Patescibacteria group bacterium
ATCTCTGGCTTGGGCACTTGATTCATCATAATAGAAGCCATTCGGCCATTTGACGCTCAGCTCCATTTTTTGCAAAGCCACATCATCCAGATTTTTATACTTGATGACATAAGTCGCCTGATCGCCGGAGACAATCTCACTGGGATTAACCACGCTCAACTCTAGACTATTATCCACTTGGGCTGGCTGCCGACTACTAAAATAATAAAATCCAGCCGCTGAAGCTAAAAATAAAATAAACAAAAACAATAGACAACCATTGCCTCTACTTTTGGCTTTTTTCATAGTTCTATATTCTTCGGGGACTTTTTTACTATTGCGGATAGCCATATTTTCATAGCTCACTCTTTTTAGGGATGGACTCTGGATAGAGTCAAGATCTTTTTTTAATTTAGGCATAGGGTAATATTTTTAAAGCTTGAGATGGCTGATCGAAAACCGCTTGATAATAAGCTTGAGAAATTTTCCGCCACTCTTTTTTTGTTTTATCACTTATATTTATTTTTATAAACTCTTCAAAATCTAATTCATTTATGGAGCGCAAAAAAACCAGTAGTTCTGCATTGATTGGTAAGTAGCTACTTTCTTTGTGCTCTAGACATATTATACCCCGTCCAGGCAGGTATTGACCAGCTTGCTCGATGTTCATGTCTTTGTGGCAAAACAAACAATTATCAAGTTCTGGCTGCCAGCCAGCAATACTCAAGTATTTCCACAAAAAAACTCTCACTAACACTAACTTTTGTTCAAAATTTATATTTTGATCATTGAGCAATTCAAATATTTTTTCTACTTGCAGATATTCCAAATGTTTATTTTCACTGCTTTTGTCTTTGAGTAGGAGTTCTACAATAGCGGCCGCCAATGACATCAGTTTCAAGTCTGTGCGGATGTTGGCATAATCTTTGATCACGGCAGCGCCAGCTAGATGATCCATGCGGCCGCGTCCAATCATGATGCGCACCTTACTAAAAGGCAGCATATGCCCAGCCAACTTACTAGTGGGTTTGGCGGCTGAGCGCAAGACAGCATGAATCACTCCCTCTTGTGGAGTAAACAATTCATAAAGACGATCAGCTTTACGCCAGTCTTTTGCTTGTAGGACAAAGGCCTCTGTTTTGAATGACATTTATTTTATACCCAAGGTAATTTTTTCACCCTCTATTTCTAAATCAACTTGGTGTGCAGGCTCGCCTGACATTTCCTCCCAGGCTCCAGCTGAAGTGCCGGCGATTAATTCATCGGCATATTTTTTGACCAGCTGAGCTAAATATTCAGAACTAGTCTGATAAACTTCAGTAGGTTTATCAGAAGCTTGCAGACCAGCTGTCTTACGCAGGTTATTCATACTGCGAATTATTTCTCTGATCACACCTTTATCTTTTAGCTCTGGCGTCAGGTTGGTATCTAGGGCTACTTGAAAATCCAAAACTTCTCCGATTTCCCATCCATTTTGAGCGTCTATTTTTTCCACAATATCAATTCTTTCGACATTAAGCTCTTCGGCAATGATGGCATTGTAATCTGATTTTAGCTCAGACTTGCGCTCGATGGCGACCACAGCTAGCGGCTGCCTGACTTTGATACCGGCCTTGGAGCGCAAAGCATGACTAGCTTCGACAATCTTTCTAACCAATTCCATTTGCTCTAATACTTTTTTGTCCACCAATTTATTTTCATATTTTGGCCAAGTGAGTAAATGCACTGATTCTTCTTTGTTTACAAATTCTTTGAAAATAATCTCAGCTGTAAATGGTGTAAAAGGAGCGATGACTTTAGCTAGTTGTTTCAAAATATAGCCCAAAGTCAAAATAGCTGATTCTTTGTCCGCTTGGTCATCCCCCTTGAAGCGATCACGGCTACGACGCAAATACCAAGTCGACAAAACATCGACGAAATCAAATAATGGTCTAGTGGCTTTGACTAGATTGTATTCATTCATAGCTTCAGTCAATTCATTCAGCAACAATTGATATTTACTGACTATCCATTTGTCTAAATCATTCTCCAATTTCTTTGGCAATTCATCGCCAGCTTTTTTATCACCAGCAAACATCAAATAAAAATTCAAAATATTCTGCAACAAGCCATTGAAACGACGATAAACAACCTGTAAATCTTTTTCAGTAAAAGATAAATTCTCAGCCAACATCACTGGTGATGATAATAAATACAAACGCAAAGCATCAGCTCCGTATTTTTCCATGATCAAATTTGGATCAGGATAATTACTGAGACTCTTACTCATTTTCTTACCATCTTCAGCCACGACGATGCCGTTGACAATGACGTTTTTGAAAGCTGCTTGTTTTTTGACAGCCCCAGAGATGACATGCAGATAATAAAACCAAGCTCTAGTCTGATCAGATCCTTCGGCAATAAACTGAGCGGGAAATTTCTGATCAAAAGAATCTTTGTTCTCAAAGGGATAATGCGCCTGAGCATAAGGCATCGAGCCAGAATCAAACCAAGTATCCAAGACATCGGCAATTCTAGTCATAATGCCACCACAACTACAAGCAAAGGTGACTTTATCTACGACATGTTTATGTAAATCATTTACTTGCTTGGCACTAGCTTCTTTGAGCTCAGCTCGAGAGCCAAAAACTTTTCTTTCACTACATTTATCACACTGCCACATCGGGATGACCGAGGCCCAAAATCTCTGTCGAGAAATAGACCAATCACGAGCCCCTTCTAGCCAATTACCAAAACGACCATCTTTGATATGTTCTGGGATCCAATTAATCTCTTTGGCGTATTTTAATAAATCATCTTTAATCTTAGTGACCGAGACAAACCAAGAAGAAGTAGCATAGTTGATCAGCGGTGTATGACAGCGCCAACAATGCGGATAGCTATGCTCGTATTTTTCTTTAGAAAAAATCAATTCTTTGCCAGCTAGATATTTTATGATGGCTACATCAGTAGATTGCACATCCTCAATGGGCTTGACGTGCAAGCCAGCAAAATCTACCGCTTCTTTATTAATAGTGCCATCCATGGCCACGTGTTGCACAAAAGGTAAATTTTTCTCTTTACCTAAGTTCATATCATCTTCACCAAAAGCTGGGGCAATATGCACGATACCCACACCATCGACAGTAGTCACAAAATCAGCAGCGTATACTTGCCAACCATTAGCATGATTAGCTAATTTTTCGTCATTAGCATAATAATCAAACAATGGTCTGTATTTTTTACCGACTAAATCTTTACCTTTTATTTCTTCTATTATTTCTGGATTACTAAATTTATCTTTAAGAGCTTCAAATCTTTCTTTGGCTAGAATATATTTTTTACCATCACTGCTAACTTTTACATAATCAATATCCTCACCAACTGCCAAAGCCACATTACCAATCAAAGTCCAAGGCGTAGTTGTCCAAGCCAATAAATAAGTACCAGGCTCGTCTTGCAATTCAAACTTAGCGGTCAATGATAAGTCTTTGATATCTTGGTAGCCCTCGGCTACTTCTGATTGTGATAAAGTAGTCTCACAGCGTGGGCAGATGTGCATAGACTTGTAGCCCTCATAGACTAGACCTTGATCATACAAAGATTTAAAAACCCACCAGACACTTTCCATGTATTCTGGATCCATGGTGCGGTAAGGTTTGTCCATATCCACAAAACGACCTAAGCGTTTGACTGTCTTTTCCCAGTCTTCCACATAGGTCAATACTTTGGAGCGACAAGTCTCGTTAAATTTATCGACACCTAGTTTATATATCTCAGACTTAGATTTGATACCCAGTTCTTTCTCGACAATATTTTCAATCGGCAAGCCATGACAATCCCAGCCCCAGCGACGCTCAACCTTATAGCCTTGCATGGTATAGTAGCGTGGCACCACATCCTTCATTATAGAAGCGACCAAATGACCATAGTGTGGAGTGCCAGTAGCAAAGGGTGGACCATCATAAAACAAATAATCCCCCTGAGGCGCGGATTGATCAATAGTTTTTTGGAAAATATGATTATTGTCCCAAAAATCTGCTATTTCTTTTTCTAAATCTTTAAAATCAGCCATATTTATATATTATAATCTATAATATGAAATCTTAACCAAAATGACCCATTTTGGCAAATTGATTTCTTTAGCTAGCCCTGAAAAACAGCAAAAAAATTAAAAAAACAAAGAATATATTTGCTGCCACCAACTAGTTTTCTTTTTCCTACCTTGCCCAAGCTTACAACGATAAACCTTGTTCTGCTGATTTGGGTTCGTAAAAATTTTGTCTAATTTTTTCCTCATATATTTTTATATTAAAAACCCTCCTACCCGTAAGCACGGGTCGGGTAGGAAGGTCATAATACTTTTTTTATTTCCTGAATACTCAGGCGTTTTTTCCTTTGCAGGTAATCTATCTTCTGCAGAGTATCAGTGGCGCGCTTACGATCATATAATCGATAGCCACCCTGACTAAAAGCACTGGGCTTCAAGATGCCTTCACGAGTATAAAAATTGATGGTTGACGGCAATACCGAATGCAAGCGAGCTAGCTCGCCAATTTTTATAAATTTTTTGTCAGTCCCCTGTTTTGACATAAGGCTTTCATATTATATACCATAAACCATAAAGTGTAAAGCACTACTTTATACTTCATGGTTTAACAAATAAAATTAATAACAAAAACCATCACCCTTTGGGTGGTGGTTGTGTATAAATAAAAAAGACCCTGCGCTAGGCAGAGTCTTGGAAAAAATATTACTTATAGCTTTTGATCATTTCTATGACCTTGGAATCAAGCGGTAAATCTTCGAAACCAAAAACTTTTTGGCGATTGACTGCCAACCAGCCCGCAGCCCCATCTCTTTTTCTTAGAACTTCTCGGCTTTCGGTTTTTGGCTCTTCTCCTTCTTCAGTTGCTGGTATTTCCACAGTTTCTGTATCAATAAAATAGACGTCACTAAGATAAATATTGAATTGATCTTCTTTGGCAATTTTGGCATAATAGACAATGTTATTTTCTAAATAAACGATTTTATAAGATACTTCAGCGACGGGCTTTTTTTTCTGTTTATCAAAAACTAGAAAAGCTGACAAACCCAAAATCAAAATAATCAAGACTACATAAGCCCAAGTATAACTTCTCTTTTTAGTAGAATTGCTTTTGCGAGCCACGAAGTCTTCAAACTCCATAATCTCTGGTACTTCTTTGGGCTCTGATTTTTTGGTGGTACTTTTGGCACGAGGCATGTTTTTTTCTTTATTACTTATATCATAGCAGAAAATACACAATTTTACAAAATTCAAACCCTGTACTAATATAGAGACGAGCTTTATCCCCTTAGAAAACCAGATTATTTTTACTGGGATAATAAAACAAATATTTTAAATTCAAATATAAAAAATCAGGCATCCTTTAAGTAATTAAATTTCTAAGGGGATGAAGAAAAGCGATTTTTATTTTTATCTACTCTGGCAAGCCAAGGTATCGACTCGGCTTTTTTGGTCTTTGCAAAAACAACTAGGCTCTAGTCAAAAAATTGTAGAAGCCGGACTGTCCGACAGTCCTCTACTGGCACCCAAAGTCTGCCAAGAAATTCAAAAAGTCTGGGCAAATAAAACTACTCATCAAAACAATTTTGAAAAATTGGCTGACTATTTCACTATCCTAGATGATGAATATCCAGAACTTCTGAAAAAAATATACGACCCTCCGCTCTTATTATTTTATGCTGGCGACTTACAACTTCTAACTAGCGAATATCTAGTCAGTATGGTGGGCTCTCGCCATACAACCCACTATCACCAAGCATCGGCTGACAAAATTATCAGTGAGCTAGCTGGCTCCCCATTAGTAATAGTCAGCGGACTAGCTATAGGACTGGACACAGCCTGCCATCAAGCGGCTCTCAAAAATAATTTAGGAACTATTGCTGTCTTGGGCTCTGGTCTAGATCAGGCCAGCTTTTATCCCAAAGTAAATTTTAAGTTAGCACAAGAAATTATTCAAAAAGGTGGCTTGATATTATCGGAGTATCCCATCGGTACCAAACCAGCTCTCCATCAATTCCCTAGACGCAATCGCATCCTAGCGGGCTTGAGTCAGGCGACAGTGGTCATCTCTGGTGCTTTGAAATCTGGCACACTCATCACTGCCCAAGTAGCTCTAGATGAAGGCCGAGAAGTATTTGCTTTGCCCGGCAATATCAACCAACAGCTCTGCCAAGGACCAAATAGCCTATTACAAAATGGTGCCAATATCATCACCTCTGGCCAAGATATTTTGGATTATTATCAACTTAAACCACAGCAACAGCTTAAAATAAAAACTATGAATCTCACCGCCAATGAGAAAATTATTATTGAACTACTCAAAATAGAGCCACTAAATTTAGAAAGTTTAATTTACAAAACAAAGTGGACTTTACCGCTGTTACAATCTACTTTATCATCTCTAGAAATTAAAAATATTGTCCAGACAGCGCATGATGATCTAGTGAGCCTCAAATGGTAGGACTTGATAATTTGTCTACTTTGTTGTATAGTCAGCGAAATTATGTCATAATTTGCTTAAATCAAATTAGTTTATGTCCAAATTAATTATCGTTGAGTCCCCAACCAAAGCCAAAACTATCGGCGGTTTCTTGGGGAAAGAATACAAAGTAGAATCTTCCTATGGTCATGTCCGAGATTTGCCAGTCAGCAAACTCGGTGTTGATGTTGAAAATAATTTTTCACCAACCTACGCTGTACCACTCAAAGCTAAAAAAACTGTAGCCAACTTGAAAAAATTAGCAACTAAAGCTGAGCTGGTCTATTTCGCGACTGACGAAGACCGCGAAGGAGAAGCTATTAGCTGGCACCTGCAAGCTTTACTTGATGTACCAGCCAAAAAACAAAGACGTATTGCTTTTCATGAAATCACTAAAAAAGCTATCAATCAGGCTCTGGAAAATCCACGCGATCTCGATATCAATCTAGTCGATGCCCAACAAGCTCGTCGCATCCTCGATCGTCTAGTCGGCTACAAGCTATCACCTCTTTTATGGAAAAAAGTAGCCAAAGGCCTCTCCGCTGGCCGTGTCCAATCCGTAGCGGTCAGACTGATAGTAGAAAGAGAAGATGAAATAAAAAAATTCCAAGCTCAAGAATATTGGACTATCGAAGGCTTGGGTGAAAAAGATCAACAAGAAT
>JAUPVE010000033.1 GCA_030917205.1 Patescibacteria group bacterium
ATGTGCAAAGAGAAAATAAAGTTGCACAATGTTCCAGTCATTGAGGATGTCAAAAAAATGATTCAGATTTTGGTGTCTATGGGATCCCGTGTAGTTTGGACTGACAAAAATAGTGTGGAAATAGATAATGCCGACATTGATCCAGAAAAGCTGGATATGGAGCTGATCAAGACTATGCGTTCTTCTATATTATTGATGGGCGCTTTGGTGGGTAGATTTGGTAAGCTCAAGACCAGAGAGCCAGGAGGCTGTCAGATTGGCGCTAGATCACTAGACGCCCATCTCATGGGCTTTGAACAAATAGGCATTGATATACAAAATGACGGCAAGTTTTTTATTTTGGAAAAAAAGAGACCATCAGCCGAAAGTATTACAATGAGTGAGTTCTCAGTCACTGGTACAGAGAATATGATCATGGCCGCCACTTTGAATCACGGAGCCATCACTATCAATATTGCCGCTGCTGATCCATCGGTCCAAGATTTGTGTTGGTTTTTACAATCTATGGGCGCGGAGATTGAGGGTGTGGGTACCCATACTTTGAAAATAAAAGGCGTCAAAGCTTTACATGCTAGTGAATACTATGTCATGCCTGATCCTATAGAGACTGGTACTTTTATTTGTCTAGCGGGAGCTACTCGTTCTGATTTAGAGATATTAAATTGCGCTCCGCATTTTATGGCTTTGGAGATTGAAAAATATCGAGAAGTTGGTTTGAAGCTAGATATAGAGTATTTGCCAGAAATTAAAAATAAAGAATACAAGCTAGCCAATATCAAAGTCAGTGGAAAAGTAGAACTAAAGAGCATTAAAAAAATTCATGACATGCCTTATCCAGGTTTTGCTGCTGATTTACTCCAGCCATTTTCAGTCTTGATGACTCAGGCCGAGGGTACTTCACTCATTCATGATTGGATGTATGATGGTCGCTTGAAATATGTAGCTGAGCTCAAAAAAATGGGAGCCAATATCGTAGTTTCTGATCCGCATCGCATCATTGTCATTGGGCCATCAGCTTTGTTTGGCAAAGAAATCACTAGCTTTGATTTACGAGCGGGTGCTACCTTGATTATTGCCGCCTTGGCTGCGACTGGTACTAGTGTGGTAGATAATATTTATCAAGTAGACCGAGGCTATGAGGCCTTGGATATACGCTTGTCGGCACTGGGCGCTAAAATAGAGAGAACAACGGAATAAAATATTTAGCCTGTTTAAAATTTTATTTTTTGACAGGAATTTTGGTATAATAAAAAATATTTAAGTATAAATTTTTAATATGGCAGATCAATTTCAGACTTTTAATAATCAAATCCCCGTCAAGCCCAAAGCTTGGTATCAAAATTATAGTAAGGCCTACCTCTGGCTACTGGTGATTGTAGCCTCTTTTATTTTTGGTTTTTTCTTTGGTCAGAACAATATAGAAAATCAAGACACTGATCAAATCATTACCAAGACTAGCGATACTTTAGCTAGTATTTTTGCTAATAATCCTGACATTGATACAAAATTATTCCAAGAAGTTTGGGATGAGCTCCACAGTCAATATATTGATAAGAGTAAAATAGACGACGGACAGCTTTATTATGGTGCAATTTATGGTATGGTTGCTGCTATAGATGATCCGCATACTACCTTTATGGACCCCAAGGTGGCTCAAGAATTTGCTGATGATTTGAAGGGAGAGTTTTCTGGTATTGGAGCAGAAATCGGGCGCAAGAATAATATGCTCATCATCATTGCTGCCTTGCCTGGCACACCAGCAGAACATGCTGGTCTTAAAAACGGAGATCGTATTTTAGCTATTGATAGTAAGGATGCGACTGAGCTATCAGCTGATCAAGCCGTGTCTTTGATCAGGGGTGACAAAGGCACTAAGGTCACTTTATCGGTTTTATCCAAAGGCGAAAATACAGCTAAAGACGTCACTATTACTCGTGATAAAATCAGTGTGCCGAGCGTCACTTATAAACAAGAAAACGATATTGCCATTGTCAAAATTAGTAGTTTCAATGATGATACTTCCACTGTTTTTGCTAGTGTGGCAAAAAAAATATTAAGCCAAAACCCTAAAGGCTTGATAATAGACTTGCGTAGCAATCCTGGTGGCTATTTAGATAAAGCTGTTGATCTAGCTGGCTATTGGCTAGAGCCTGGGCAGGTGGTAGTCAGGGAAGAGTTTGCTGACAAGAGTCAAAATCTAGAACACAAAGCTGCTACGGGCACTAGTTTACGTAAATTCAAAACAGTAGTCTTGGTCAATGAAGGTTCAGCTTCCGCTTCAGAAATATTGGCTGGTGCACTACAGGATTATAATATTGCCGAACTAGTAGGGCAGAAAACTTATGGTAAAGGTTCAGTACAGAAACTCATACCTTTGCGTAGTGACTCAGCTTTGAAAATCACCGTGGCCAAATGGCTGACTCCACTAGGTAGATCTATAGAGCCTGATGGTATCACACCTGATCAAGTTGTTGAATTCACCCTAGAAGATTATAATGGTGACAGAGATCCACAAATGGATAAAGCCATAGAATTGATAGCCAACTAATTATGAAAGTCATTTTGCTAGAAAATATACCAGGTGTCGGTCAAAAGGGTGATGTCAAAGAGGTGAGTGAGGGGCATGCCATGAATTTTCTCTTACCCCAAAAAAAAGCCATCTTAGCCACAGCTCAGAGTGTCAAATATTTTCAACACCAAAAAGACGAACAAGAAAAGAATCTAGCCGAACAACAAAGTAAATATTCCAAAATTGTTAAAAATTTGAATAATCAAAGTTTAAATTTTATCGGCAAGACCTCAGCCCAAAAAAATCTTTTTGCTGGTATCGGTATCGATGAGATTATCAATTTTGTGAAAAAAAATTATAATCTAGATATACATAGTAATTGGTTTGTCGAAAATTATTTTTTTAAGACTATTGGTAAATTTCCAGTAGTTTTAAAATTGCCTAGTAATGCCAAAATTTCACTCACTATAATCATTAAATCGCCTAGCGAGAAAGAATAAAAACTGTGCTTGTCGATCATACAAAATTTATTTTTATTACTGGAGGTGTCTGCTCAGGTTTGGGTAAGGGAATTGCCTCGGCTTCTATCGGCGCCATTTTACGCTCAGCGGGCTTTAGTGTTTTTTCTTTGAAGCTTGATCCTTATCTGAATATAGACCCTGGGACCATGAGTCCGTACCAACATGGCGAAGTCTATGTGACTGACGATGGTACTGAGACTGATCTTGATCTCGGGCACTATGAGCGTTTTATCGATGTCAGCTTGACCAGATTGTCCAATCTGACCACTGGTCGTATTTATGAAAAAGTATTAAAAGGCGAGCGCAGTGGTGCTTATTTAGGTAAGACTATCCAGATTGTTCCGCACATTACTAATGAGATCAAAGATTATATCAAGCAAGCGGCCAGCGAGAGTAAAGCTGACTTTGTCTTGATAGAAATCGGTGGTACAGTCGGCGATATAGAAGGCGAGCCATATTTAGAAGCGGCTCGACAGTTCAAACAAGAGATTGGTGCGTCCAATGTTCTCTTTGTGCATTTGACTTTGTTGCCATATTTGAAAACTTCTGGTGAGCTCAAAACCAAGCCAACACAGATGTCAGTGCGGGAGCTATATAGGCGCGGTATTCAGCCCGATATTATTTTGGTACGCTCTGACTTGCCAGTGACTCACGAGGCTATTCAGAAAATTGCTTTGTTTTGTGATGTCAAAGAGTCGGCTGTAATTCCTGCTCCGACAGTCAAGACTATTTATGAGGTGCCAATCAATTTTGAAAAAAAACATAATATTTCTAGTATTATATTTGAAAAATTACAGGTCACCAAAAGAAAAACTCGTTTGGATGATTGGGAGGCCTTGGTCAAAAAAATTATTACCAATCACAAGAAGAAAATGCCCATTGCTTTGGTGGGCAAGTACAATGAAAACCATGATGCCTATATCAGTGTGATTGAGGCTTTGAAAGCGGCTTGTTATTTTCATAATGTGTCTTTGGATCTAGTCTGGGTCAACGCTGCTAAGCTTGAAAAAAATGATCAGAGTGAATTTAAAAAATTAACTAAAGTAGCTGGCATTGTGGTGCCTGGTGGTTTTGGACATCGCGGAGTCGAGGGTAAGATCCTGGCTGCCAAATATGCCAGAGAGCACAAAAAACCTTACTTAGGACTATGCCTAGGCATGCAGGTGGCTACTATAGAGTTTGCTAGGCATGTTTTAGGTACTCAGGATGTCAATTCTACCGAGTTTAACCCCAAGACAGCCAATCCAGTCATTCATATCTTACCAGGGCACACTGAAGAAGAAGAAAAGGGTGGTACTTTACGCTTGGGCTCTTATCCTTGTATTTTGGATAAAGATTCTTTGAGTCACAAAGCCTATCAGAAATCTCGTATTGATGAACGTCATAGGCATCGCTACGAGTTTAATATGGAATATAGGGAGTGCTTAGAAAAAGCGGGTTTGCGCATTGCTGGTCTGTCGCCTGACAAGCGTTTGGTAGAGATTATCGAGCTCAAAGATCATCCATATTTTGTAGCTTCACAGTTTCATCCCGAGTTTAAATCTCGACCACTTAGACCGCATCCACTTTTTCGAGACTTTATAAAAGCAGCTCTAAAATAAATTATCTCGTCACTTTTTTGATATCAATAAATTGTAATATTACCTCTTGCACAAAAGGTGGTAAAGAAGGTCAAAATAGTGCTATAATTAAATATTATAGATAAAATATATGCTAGGAAGTACACTGGGCAACAGATCAGTAAATGGTATAGCTGGTTCTAGCTATGTTAAGTTCAGTCATGTGGCTCAAGAAAAATTGCATATGAGGCCTCAAGAAGCCCTGGAGTATGTTGAGGGTCGTGGCCATAAGAAGATACCCGAGTTGGGTAGGAATTTGCGCTGGTTTGGCAGTACGCATGATGTTGATAATTTAGAAGTTCATCATGAGGATGCTGATGAGTTTATCAAAAGAGTCAAAAAACATTTAGCTGAAGAAGAAGCCAAGGCAGAGCAGAATAAAAATAAATAATTAAAGCTAGTTGAAAATAAATTATTTTTTTATTATAATATACAATAATTTTTAATCATTAAAGCAAAAAATATATGGAAGAAATCCAAACAAGTAGATTTAGTGATAAGGGTTTTATACTAAAATTAGTAGCCCTATTACTATTAACCGGTATCGTCGTAGTCTCTATCATCAGAGACAGAATAGTGAGCAATCAACAATGGACCGTACAGGTGCCAGGCGAAGGTCGTATGGCCTATACACCAGATGTAGCTAAAGTGACTCTTGGTGTGCAAGTAGATCGCGTAGCCAATGCTGAGCAAGCTATGAAAGAGCTCAATGATAAAATTGCTAGAATCATCAAGGCTGTCAAAGATCAAGGTATTGCTGATAGTGAGATTAAAACCGAAAATTATAATCTCAATCCAATCACTGACTATATTGATGGTCGTCCTATTACTTCTGGTTATTCAGCCAACGAGCAATTATTGGTCACGATCAAAGATATCTCGGATAATTCTCGTGTAGGTAAAATTATTTCCGCTGCCACCGGAGCTGGTGCCAATCAAGTAAACAATATTGCCTTTGAACTTTCCAACATGTCTCAAATCAAACAAGAAGCTAGGATCAAGGCTATCTTGGATGCCAAGACTAAGGCTCAAGACTTATCTCAAAAAACTGGCGTCAGACTCGGCAAGATTGTTGGCTGGTGGGAAAATTCTCCAATGCCAATGTATGACGCTAAAGGTGGTATAGGTATGGGCGGTGCAGTGACTCAAGAGGCAGCCAGCGTACCATCAGGCACTTATGAATATGTAGTGGAGGTTAATATAAATTATTTAGTGAAATAATAAGATATAAATTAAACCATCAGTCATTTGACTGGTGGTTTTTTATTATACTTGTATTGACATATGTGTTAAAAAATAGTATTATTTTAACGTTTTATTAAATATTCGGGGATCGTCTAATGGCCCCGCAAATTCGCTTACGCTCATAACGGGGCGAGTATTTAATAAAAAATAAGTATTCGTCGCGTAGTGTGCATAAGTATAAATTTAATATATTCGGGGATCGTCTAATGGTAGGACAGCGGCCTTTGAAGCCGTCGATCGGGGTTCAAATCCCTGTCCCCGAGCCAAAATTACGAAGTAATTTGGGCTCTAAAATTCAAAGAATGCTCCAACGGAGCAACCTAAGATGCTGCGCAATAGCGCAGCGCCCCGAGCCAAAATTACAAAGTGTCATAGGAAGTTTTTACTTCTTTTTTGTTTACTTAATTTTTTTAAATATTTTCTCTCATTGATTTTACCGATAAAATATGAGATTATTAAAATAAGATAAAACAAAAAAATGACTACCAGAAAAATCAATTATTTTGTAAATATATTTTTACTATTATTTGTAGTTTTGTTAGCATATTATTTTCGATCAAATTTATCTTTGGCTTGGCAAAAATTGGAGCAGACTGTACGGCCCTGTCATCAGCCTATTAATTACTCTCTAGCCAGCTTTGATGAAAAATTTGGTTTATCCAGGGACGAATTTTTACAGGTCATAGAAGAAGCTGAGAAAATATGGGAAAGTTCTAGTGGTCGACAATTATTTCAATATACTGAGAGCGGGGATTTAAAAATAAATTTGATTTATGATTCACGCCAAAAGGCGACTGACTCGCTGAAAAAGATAGGACTAGTCATAAAGGATGATCAAGCAACCTTCGAAGCTTTTAAAAAGAAACACGACGAATTATTACTGGCCTATAGTCAGCAAAAAGCTAGAGTGGATACTTTGTTGGGAAATTATGAGGCGATTAAAAAAACCTACGAACAAGATGTGGAGCGTAGTAATAAACAAGGCGGTGCTTCTAAGGCGCAGTTTGAAGCCTTGGAGCAGAGGAGAGTTGATTTGAATAAGCAAGTGACTCTGATAAATAAAGAGAGCGAGATTTTGAATGATTTAGTTGACTCTATAAATTCCACAGCTAGTCTTTTGAATAAATTGATTAATACTTTGAATTTAAAAATAGATAATTATAATACTATTGGCGCCTCCAATGGTCGTCAGTTTAATGAAGGTGAATATATAGTGAATGG
>JAUPVE010000034.1 GCA_030917205.1 Patescibacteria group bacterium
CGAACCCAGGACCCCGACTTTATAAGAGTCGTGCTCTAACCAGCTGAGCTACGGGACGATGATATTAAAAATTTTCTATAACCAATTTTACTAATTTATTACCAACACCAGATTTTAAAAATTTTTCTCTATGCAGAGCATCTTTTTTACAATAATAACTCTCATAATAAACTAATTGATACGGCCTATATTTTCGTGTCCATCTATTCTGACCACTATTATGTTCATCTAACCTTATTTTAGGATCATCATTAGTATAGCCAACATACGAACTACCATCAAGTAAACTTTTTAATAAATAAACATAATACATTTCATTTTTTGTACATTATAATAGGACTTTACCGCCCACCCTCCAGAGGAGGACAAGGGGGGCGGTCCCCCTTTGGGGGATAAGAGTCGTGCTCTAACCAGCTGAGCTACGGGACGATGATATTCAAAATTCTATATTCTCTTACTTCAGGTATTATAGTTAAAGATTTATATTTTGTGAAGCTCCCTAGTTGCTCCCCAACAATTTGATAGCCTCGGCTATCCTAGTAGTCAAAAGATCCTTGGCTTTTTCTAGCGGTAAATTCATTGTCAATTTGACCATATTCTTGGCCCCCTGAGGACTCAGGTCTTTGACCAAATCGGCCACATTGATATTTTCCATAGCATAAATCCAAGCTTCAGTTTTTTCTAATTCAATTTGATAAAAAATTATAGCTACTCTGGTATCAGGAGTAGATAGCATCAAATCTTTGACTAACTCTTGGAAGTCCTGAGGCAAGCTATCAATATCCGAGTGCTCTAGATGCGAATAAATTATTTGCCCTTTTTGCTTGAGGCGAGATAAAATACGACCCCAATTTTTCAAAGTCATAATATCTTTGGTGCGATAGAGTCCTTCGATAATCTTGTGCCTATCCGCTCCTCCCATTATCAGCTGACTAGCTATCTCCAAAAGAGTTGGCGTCACTAGAGGTGACTGAAAACTATTAGTCGCTGCAATAATACCGGCCAATAGACAGGTGGCTAAATCTTTATTTAATTTATCTTGCAAAAAATAATAACTAATTTCTGCCAAAGAGGTAGAATTGAGCTCCACTATATTGAGCTGGCCAAAATTTTCGTTTAAAATTGAACGATCAATATTTATCACTGTCGTATTATGAAAAAATTCTCGATGTTCAGAAAAAGTATTGCCCAAAGCTTCCAAGCTAGCCACTCCCAAAGTGATGACCAAGTCATAAGCTAAATCACCTTTTTCTGTTCTGATATTCTGACTATCAAAATTACCATTCTCCGGCAAAATATTTATTCTCAATTCGCCATCAGTGACATCGTAGCTCAATTGTTTGACCCCCACCTTACTAGTATCCAAAATAATCTGAAACTTACTAGCATCACTCAAATCTTTTTTAATCTGAAGTGTGCTTGGAAAAAAATTCCAAACTTGATATTGACCATTAAAATATATATCAGCTACCTTGTTTTGCTCACGTAAAAAAATCTGCCAAGCAGCAGCTGTCGCCACGATATCAGTGGCTGGATCTTGCGGCCCAGTAATCAAAATACTACTGGCCTTTGATAATAAATTATTTAACTCTTTAACGGGAATTTCCATTTTTATCTTGTTTTTAACAACTAAATTTATATCAAGCTGAACTAAATGTCAATGCTCAGCGTCAATATTTAGCTATAAATAGCCGAAATCTTGACCCCGCACACGCTTCCGCCAGCGGAATCGCAACGGGGCGAGATGTGCCAATAATGACATTTTTATCATAAAAAAGACAAATTATATGATAATTTATCCTACTAATTTCCTTGACTTTTTCTCCAAAATATAGTAAATTATGGGCTAATATAACAGCCAAATGAATACAAGCGCTCTAGCTAGACAACTCAAAGTCACAACCAATGAGCTCCTGGAAAAACTTCCAGAGCTTGGTTTTGATATCGGTGCCAAAGCCATCAAAGTAAATGACCACTTGGTTCCCAAAATCATTGATGCTTGGAAAAAAGCTGAAAGAAAAAAAGCTTTCAAAGAAAGTCAAGCCAGTATTACTGAGGTCCGAGCTAAAGACAAGGTGACCGTGGCTGAGCAAAAAGAAATCACAATTGGTGATACTATTGTCGTCAAAGACATGGCTGAAGTCATGAAAATACCAGTCGCCAGACTAATGGGTGAACTCATGAAAAACGGCGTCATGGTTTCTCTAAATGAAAAAGTAGATTTTGATACCGCCACTATCATTGCTGAAGACCTTGGTTTCAAAGTCATCAAAAGCAAACAAGCTGAAGAAGAAGAAACTAGCAACAAAGAAAAACTCACTCAGCTATTATCCACTCGTCAGTCTTCTGATATCAAAGCTCCAGTGGTCGTAGTCATGGGACATGTCGATCATGGTAAAACAAAATTGCTCGATGCTATCCGCTCTACCGATGTAGTAGCTTCAGAAGCTGGCGGCATCACCCAACATATTGGTGCCTACCAAGTAGTTGCTCATGACCGAGCTATTACTTTTTTGGATACTCCTGGACACGAAGCTTTCAAAGCCATGCGTTCTCGTGGTGGCCAAGTCGCTGATATCGCTATCCTAGTAGTAGCCGCTGATGATGGCCTCCAACCACAAACTCTGGAGAGCATTGCTGTCATCCAAAAAGAAAATTTACCATTTATCATCGCTATCAATAAGATAGACAAACCTGGCGCTGATATTGATCGTCTCAAACAACAATTAGTCGAGCTCAATCTTACACCAGAAGATTGGGGTGGCAAAGTCATTTGTCAGCCAATCTCCGCTTTGAAAAAAGAAGGTATTTCTGAATTACTAGACTTGATTCTATTAGTCGCTGATATGGAAAACTTCAAAGCTGATATATCAGGTCCGGCTGTCGGCACTATCATCGAGTCCCATCTAGACCCAGGCGAAGGCCCAGTAGCTACTGTCTTAGTCCAAGCTGGCACACTCAATATTGGTGATATGATCGTCGTGGGCCAAGTGCCCGGTAAAATCAAAATGCTCAAAAACTGGAAAGGCCAAAACCAAACTGCAGTCGGTCCAGCCACTCCAGTCAAAATCTTGGGGCTCCGACAGCTACCACAGATTGGTGAAATCTTGGAAGTGATTGTTGATAAAAAAACCTACAATAACAAAATCAAAAATATTGATAATAATTTCCGCCCAGCCGGTATCAACAATAGCCAGAACAACAACAAAACCGAAGAAGGTGAAGAAGGAGCAACTAATTTGCGCTTGATCATCAAATCTGATGTTTTGGGCTCGGCTGAAGCTGTCGAAGAATCCCTCAAAAAAATATCAGTCACTGGTGCCAAGATCCAAGTAGTCAAAAAAGGCCTAGGCCTGATCAATGAAGCTGACGTCTTAAACGCTGCTGCCCAACAGGCACTCTTAATCGGCTTTCATATCAAAGAAAATAAAAACATCGTCAGTCTAGCCCAAGAAAAAGGCGTCACTGTCCTCTACTTTGATATCATCTACAAGCTTTTGGAAGATATCGAAAAACGCTTGATCACCATCAAAGCCAAAAAAACTGTCCACAAAATCATCGGCAAGATGCAGGTCTTGGCCATCTTTAAATCCCAGAAAAATAGCATGATAGTCGGCGGTAAAATAGTCGAAGGCATGATAATCAAAAAATGCGGTGTCAAAGTCCTCAAAAATGGCGAGATGGAAGCTGTCGGTAAAATAACTGAGCTCCAGTCTGGCAAACAAGCTGCCAATGAAGTGGTGGCTGGCAACGAAGCTGGCATCGAGTACCAAGGCGACCCTATCATTGCTGTCGGTGATACTTTAGAATTTTTTGAAGAAAGCTATGAGTAAGCGTCCCGCCCAAGTAGCTGAATATTTGCGTCAGCAAATCAACAACATCATCTTGCGTGACTTTGAGCCACCAATGGGTACCCTGATCTCAGTCACTGAGGTGACCATCTCTCCGGACTTAAAAAATGCTACAGCCTATGTCAGCATCATCCCGACCAATCACTTGGGCTCTGGCCTGCAAGCTATCAAAAAATTTGCTGGTCATGTCCAAAAAGAAGTTGGTCGCAATCTGACTATGCGTGGCACTCCTCATATAGACTTTGTGCTAGATGAAAGAGATATAAAATATGGGAAGATTGATGAAGCGCTGAAACAATAAATTAAAACAAAAAACACTCCAGGAAATTGGGGTGTTTTTTTTGTTAAATAAAATTATTTATTTTTATCAAAACCCTGCCAATGATCTATGGGTAATTCATATACTATTGCTGTTGGGATTCCATAACTATTTCTTAAACTTTTTTTACTTGCATAGAAACTACTAATGATTATTTTTACCTTATTGTAAATATCTAGATGACACCTTTTAAATTTTTTACCACTACCACACGCACAAATGTCATTACGTCCTAATTTTTCATAGGGTTTAAAAACCATCCAATTAAATAATTTAAAGGCTTCTCTGTCTTCTTTATAGAAAAATACCTCTTTCTTTTTTATGGCACCGCAAAAATACCCAGAGGGATTACCACCAGCATAGATTTGTGATGGGTATTCCATTTCATATTCACCCAAAACATCTTCTATAATGCTTTTTTTACTACCGACACATTTTACATATGAATTGTTAATTATGGTCTGATTTATATTTTTTACATCTTCTTGTTTCAATTGATTTATTGTATTTTCCTCTACGATAAAACATCTGTCACTATGCCAATAAACTATATAATATTTTGAAGAAATTGGGATTAAAAGCAAAGTTCCTTTTAAACCAATATGTCTATTACTGATATCAAAAAATTGTGTTTTAACATCCAGTGAAGCAGTGGATATAAACTGATCACTTAAAAGAAACTCATCATTGCTTTCGATAATTGCAAATTTATAACAAATTCGAATCGTTTCGCTTAAGGCTTCTATATACCCGCGATTTAATATTTTATTGGACAATAATGGTATCGTTTCATTTTTGTTTATACTCGAAAATTCCGTAAGAAGAGCGCCGCTTCTATAATAGAAGATAATAAAAGTTGACAAAAGCTCCTCCACCGCTTTTTTGATATAATCTATACAAATTTTACCCTCTTTTAATTCCTCAATATCTTTTATTATATCTTTAATTTTTGGACCAATGTCTGAGTCAATTTTTGCGAAATATTTTTCTACTGTATTTCTTTTCAAATAGCCGTGTTCATAAACAAAAGTCTCAGACATCGAATTTCTTGGATTTGTTTCGTAAATTTTTTTAGGTAACAAAAGAACCTCGATTAATTTTTTTTCATAATTAACAAAGTTCGACAAAATAGTTTCTGGTATATAATGCTGATTCTTAGCTATATTTTCTTCTAGGACCATTTATTAATACAATTAAAATAAGCTGCATTCCAAATTATTTTTTATGTGGTGCAGTTGGTATCGGTAATTCTTGTTGATCTATATTTTTAAATACTCTGTTAAACTGTCGCTTAAACTCTGAAAGTGAGTTGGATAGCTCCATAACAGTTATCAATTTTGTTAAGTGTCTATCTAAATGCTTTATACCAATATCCTCTGTTAAATGTTGGTGGTGATGGCGTTTCCGCGTCCCTTTTTCTGTAACTGGATTTTTTTCTCGAAGTTCATCTAAAACCCCTTCTGGTAATTGTTCATACACATATTGATTTGTGAATTTACCCAAATATGCTGAACGCTTAACTGACATAGGATCATAACGCCAGCCATAAAGTCTAAAAATTTCCTGGTAAAATTTACGTGGAAATCTCATCTGCCATCGTAAAAAATCTTCTGCAATATACGCTGCAAGTATTTTTTGCAACTCGTCTTTTTCGCGATCATATTGATAACCAGTTGCTTCATCAATAAGTGCGGTAATACCAATTTTTGCCAGCGATCTTACAATAATATTTGCCACTAAAATAATTTTTTCTTGTGACTCAAGAGCAACTTTTGCATCAGATGCTTTTAAATATAACTCACAAACTAGGGGAATTAACTCAGCATCATATCCATAGGCAATGTTACCATTTGTATGTATATAGGATATTGGTTGAGCTTTTTCTTTGATTTCGTCAGTTACAAAAGGAAGTAAATTTTTTGCGCCGATTATTGAAGGAAGGCCCTCCTGTCTAACCTCACCTTTTCTTGGTCTTTCAAAGGCGCTAAAAAGACCAGTTTGTGATATTATACGCTTACCATTTTCCAATACAGCACAAGGGATATCATTATTTACTAATTTAAGATATCCTCGATGCGTAGCTTTTAAAGGTTTTGTGTTCATCATTTTATTTTATTAAAAATTAATTGTCACGTGACCATTATACGCTCATAGGACAATGATTGTCAAGTTCATATATAATTCTAACCGACCCGCCGACCTCAACCCCTAAATCCCCCTTGACAGGGGGGCTTTTAAATAGTCCTCCCCCTGTTAAGGGGAGGTTGGAGGGGTTAAAAAACGACGAGGTTAGATCGGCGTCCCACAATATTGACTCCCTCTCAATCTCAGGCTATAATACTCGGCTATGTTAAATTACCACGACTTAAGCCAAGCTATACTGCAGGAGATAAAAAGAGCTGAAAAGATCTTGATCATCTCCCACCAAAAACCTGATGGCGACACCTTGGGGGCTAATTTAGCTTTGCGCAAATATCTAGCCAATCTTGGTAAAGACGTACATTCTTTTTGTGATAGCGAAATTCCTGACTATCTGACTTTTTTACCAGGGACTCACTTGGTCAGTCACGACCACCTATTATTCACCAAAAAGTTTGATTTAGTCATCACTGTAGACTGCGCTACCATAGAGCTGACGGCTGTGCATCCACTCATCGCTATCCTGCCTAAAGCCCCACGGCTGATCAACATCGACCATCACAGCTCCAATCCTCTCTACGCTGATATCAACCTAGTCTTGACCGAGGCATCATCAACTGCCGAAGTCATCTACCGCCTGTTTGATGATTGGCAAATTACTTTTGATCAGGAGATTGCTACCAATCTAGCTTGCGGTCTGATCACTGATACTAGTGGTTTCAAAAATCCCGCTACTAGCTACAGTGCTCTCAATATCGCCGCTAAACATTTTCAGCATGGTGCCAATCTGCATCAATTAT
>JAUPVE010000035.1 GCA_030917205.1 Patescibacteria group bacterium
CTGCTCTATTTTTTCCTGCATCATATAATTTTCTACTTATATATTATAACAGAAATTGAACTAAAACAAAAACCCTCAAACTTTTTAATCTGAGGGTTTAATAAAAAACTTATTTAAATTATCTAGTAATCTTAGATAGGTCACTATTACTAATGCCCAATGAACGGAAACGCATAATCTGATAAGCAGCCTCACCATCTCTCATATAGTAGCGCTTACCGTCACTTGGATCAATATACCAAGCCTCACCACGGGACTCTACCTGCAATACAATGCGACCAAGTAGTCTATTTACTAGAGAGTTATCTCTAGCTAAGGCGCCTACTCCCAGTGGATTAGTGCCGGCTAAAATCTCAGCCTTATCTTTGACACCATCACCATCTGTATCAGGCTTGCTTGGGTCAGTCCCCAGTCCGCTCTCTAGTTTATCAGCCAAACCATCACTATCACTATCTGCGTCACTAAAGCGGTCTTCGAAACCAACGGGTATTTTTGCTAAATCCGTATTTGTAATACCCAAACCTGCTTCGCGCATCAGAGTATAGGCAGTGGATCCATCCTTTAAATAATATGCCCCATCATTTTTTGGATTGACATACCAAGCTTCACCATGACTTTCTACCTGTAGTAAAATCCTACCACGCACTCTCTCTATCAGCTTGGTGCTGACCGGTGAAACTGGCTGCACTGTTTCAAGATCACAAGCTCCTAACTTATCGCCATGAGCTAAGTGGGTAGCTACAGCATCTTGACTAATCTCAATAGTAATTTTTGTTGTATTACCAGTTTCATGACAAACTTTTAATTTAGTACCAAGCATACCATCTTGGGGTAAATCATCATTTTCATCAGCATTATTTAATGTCTTGAAATTCAGCTCCTTAGTAATACTATACTGCATAGCTAAAGTGCCTTGGTAATATTTTCTCAACTGAATATAATATTTTGTATTAGCTGACAAGCCAGTTAAATCTATTTGCGAAGCAAAGGCATTACCAGTAAAATTTGGATCATTTGACACAGCATCTGTACGCCAAGGCAAATTATTTAGCTCGCTCTGATTGGCAGAATAGCGATATTCACCATTGGTACCCATACCAGCTGACTGCCAATAAATACGGGCTGATTTGGTAGTAATATTATTAACATTAGCCACAGAAATATTCATCAAACTAGATCTCAAAACTGTCACCCATACAGTAGCACTATTATTAGAGACATTTAGCTCCTCATCTGTATCCCGAGGGTTATAGGAAAAGCTGATATTACCATTACCCATTTTGGTAAATTTGCCCTTATAGACATAATAAAATTCTTCGCCCGGTATAATAGGATCACTGGCAGACACTTGTGGCATGACAGTTTCGGCAGTAGTAAAATTACCAAAAACTTTATAAATATTATTAATCACCGCCTGATTTGTAATATTGGTAGTGCCAGTATTGCGAGCTTGAATTTTTATCTCCGCTACTTCATTTAAAACTGGCTGCTCTGGTGTCACCTGAATATAATCTATGGCCAGATCTGGACCACCAGCTACTTCACCCATAGTGTCCACTATGCCTTGATAAGCAGCTGCACACCAATGAATATCCGAGCTGTCAAAAGATTTGGTGAACATGCTATAGCAAACTTCTCCATAATCATTGTGATACCAAGTAGCCATCAAGCTAACATCCAATAAATTTAGTTTGCCATCGCTATTCAAATCGACAATAGCATTGTAGCTTTGAGTGCGCATGGCATCCATCAGCAAGCCAAGTAAAGAGCTACACCAGCTATCACTCACCGCAAAATTAGTGCCCTGACTAGTGCTAGTTGCCATTGCCAATTTTGTCTGATACTGAGCATAGCAATGTTGATGTGAATCAGCTTGTAGCCAGCTAGATACTTGGGCCACATCAGATAGATTAACACTTTGGTCACTATTAAGATCAAAAATACTAGAGTAGCGACCAGCGTATTGCCGAGCTAAAACAGTACTAGCTGACAAAAGCAAAGTCATCACCATCACCATAAAAAATAATTTTTTCATAGCTAATTGTTTAAATAATTAATACCCCAATATTATAACAGATATGAATAATATAAAAAACCCCTTTAGATTTTCAGGGGCTTTTTATGCACACTAATATTTATATTTTACATCATGCCCATACCACCGCCCATGCCTCCCATCCCGCCCATGCCTGGGTTGTGAGAGTGATCATCCTTGCTTGGCAGATCAGTGATGACTGCCTCGGTAGTCAAAAACATACCAGCAGCCGAAGCGGCGTTCTGTAAAGCAGAACGACTGACCTTGGTCGGATCCACGATACCAGCCTGTACCAAATCTTCAAACTTATCGTCTTTGGCATTGTAACCGTGGTTGTCTTTGAGCTTCATGATTTCGGCTACCACTACTTTACCATCAGTACCGGCATTATTAGCAATCTGCTCGGCTGGAGTCATCAGGGCTTTTTTCAAAATATCAGCCCCCAGTTTTTCTTCACCAGTGAGCTTCAACTCATCGATAGCGTGCAGTGAGCGTAAATAAGCTACACCACCACCGACTACAAAACCTTCTTCGACAGCCGCTTTAGTAGCCGCTAGAGCATCCTCAATACGATCCTTTTTTTCTTTCATTTCTGTCTCAGTAGCTGCACCGACTTTGATGACAGCGACACCGCCAGTCAATTTGGCTAGACGCTCTTGCAATTTTTCTTTTTCAAAATCAGAATCAGCATTTTTGAGTTCATTTTCAATCTGCTTTACTCTATTTTGTACATCAGTCTCTTCGCCACGTCCATCGACGATAGTAGTATTATCTTTAGTGGAGACTACTTTGTGAGCTGAACCAAGCATATCAATAGTAGCACTACTTAGTTTCAAACCCAGTTCTTCAGAAATCACTCGAGCACCAGTCATGGCCGCAATATCGGCTAACATTTCTTTGCGTCTGTCACCAAAACCTGGAGCTTTGACAGCCAAAGTATTGAATACTCCTCTAATTTTATTGACAACTAGAGTAGCCAAGGCTTCCCCTTCTATTTCATCGGCAATGATTACTAAATCTTTTTTACCAGATTGAGCCATGGTCTCAAGTAGTGGTAACAAATCTTGGATAGCCGAAACTCTTTGATCAGTGATCAAAATCATTGGGTCATTGTAGACTGCTTCCATCTTATCAGCATTAGTCACCATGTAATGTGAGGCGTAGCCTTTATCAAACTGCATGCCTTCCACAATTTCTTTTTCTACCCCAAAGCTTTGGGACTCCTCCACAGTGATCACTCCATTTTTACCAACTGCTTCCATGGCAGAAGCTATGATTTTGCCAATCTCTTTGTCATTAGCGGAAATAGAAGCAATCTGCTCAATCTCGGCTTGACTATCAACATTTTTGGAAATCTTTTGTAGGTGTTTGACTACAGCTTCAGCAGCCATATCAATACCACGTTTCAAGGCTAGTGGGTTTGATCCGGCTGTGACGTTTTTCAAGCCCTCGGAGATGATACTCTGAGCCAAAACAGTAGCCGTAGTAGTACCATCACCAGCCACATCAGCAGTTTTGGAGGCTACTTCTTTGACAATCTCCGCACCAAGATTTTCAAACTTATCTTCTAGCTCTATATCTTTGGCCACAGTCACACCATCTTTGGTGATGATCGGAGCGCCGTAGCTTTTATCCAAAACAACATTGCGTCCTTTTGGCCCCAAAGTCACTTTGACAGCGCTAGCTAAAATATCAACACCTTTTTTCATTTTAGCCCGAGCTTCTTCATTGAATATAATTTGTTTTGCCATAATATTATTAAAATTAAAGTTTATTTATTATCGTCATTATGAATTACTCAATCACCGCTAGCAAATCATCATGATTCAAAATTTTATGTTCTAGGCCATCAACTTTAATCTCTGAACCGCCGTATTCAGAAAACACAACTTTCTGACCAACACTCAAATTTAATTTAGTAATTTTTTCACCAGTACCAATAGCAATTATTTCACCTTCTTGGCGAGATTCTTTGCCGACTGTACCTGGTAAAATAATACCGGCCTTGGTAGTTTCTTCTTTGGGCAATGGTTTGACAATCACCCGGTCACCTAATGGTCTTAACTGCATATTTTTTATAGGTTAATTATTATTTTTACACCCAGTAAATAAATAAAATTATTCATTCCTTAAGTCATCTATTTTATTACTAATCATTTCTTTAAAAGCGCTGACTTCAGTATCTGACTTATGAGTCACCCCAAGGAGAACCAAAGGTTTGACATAAATCATTTGACATAACTTAGCAGTCTGCTCAAGTGGTCGCAACAATTCTTCGATAGTGAAATTATTATAACCTCCCTCCTTATAGGCTTCTCCTGGACCAAAAGCCGAGAGCACTATTTGAAATTTCTTGCCTTTTAATTTATCACCACCTTCACCATAGGCAAATCCGTACTCTAAAACAAGATCCTCCCACTCTTTAAAAAGACCAGGAGTCGAGTACCAATAAAATGGAGTTTGAACAACAATAATATCAGCTTTTAGTAAGCTTTCTTTTTCTTTGGCAACATCTATCTTCCAATCTGGGTATGCTTCATATAACTTTCTTGTTTCAATCCCACTTTTTCCTTCGAATGCCTTAAGAATCTCTATGTTAACGCGAGATTTTTGTAAATTCGGATGCGTTACTATATGGTAAACATTTTTCACATTTTTTATAGGTTAATTATTATTTTTACCCTATTAAATAGTTAAACTTATCTAAGGTAGGGAAATTAAAATTAGCACTCTCTATTTTAGAGTGCTAATGGAAAATTGTCAAGAGAATATAAGCCTCTTTTACTCAAATTTTTGGGCATCCTGCCGATACTGGCAGTAGGGGCAGTCTGGGGTGACTTTTGGTAATTTAGCTGAAGATAAACATTTTTGAGCAGCTAATAAAGTTTTTTCAATCCAAATATCTTTACCAGTGTAGGGAATTATCTTGATATCAAACTCTAGCTTAGCATCAAAAGCCTGCCTATCTGTCCGGCCATTGCAATAGACAAAATAGCCAGTATCAGAGACTTGGAAACCATTTTGCCTCAAGAGCCACTGATAGACTTCCATCTGTCGCTTGTAGCCAATCTGCCACTTTGCATCAAGATTGACCTCGGTGCTTTTGCTAGTAGCTTTGTAATCTACGACATGAATAAGTCCAGCGTCGTCAACCCACAAATCATCGACTGCGCCAGTGACAAGAAAATTACTCGGCTCATGAAAATATTGCACACCCACAAAATTTTCTCGCCAAACATTCATATTGGGATGTTGAAGAGGTTTCAATTTCAAACCATAATTTTTTAAAAGCGGATGCACGGTGCCGGCAGCTCGATGTATATCAAATTCTTTTTTGAGCAGTGCATCAACGGCTGAGTTGAGATTGAATGGGTAGCCCGGTGGCTGACTGATACCCAATTTTCTATCCAAATAAAAACAGCGCTCGCAATTCAAAAATGAATCAATCTTGGAGCGACTGAGTTTGAAAGGCTGAGTCGCCTCAGCTTTGTATATGTTAGTTTTTCTGATTGCCATGTCTTATTCTTTATTATGATAAATTATCGCTACCACCACTCCGACCATGAGCCAGCCAGTCCAAGAAGTCCAAAGATAGTGATCAAATAAGCCTAAAAAAATTAACAATAAAATAAAAGCTGTATTCCAAACTTTATAATTATTTTTATTCCATAAAATTTTCTTGAGATAAAAATAAAGCAAGGCTAGAAATATCACAACGCCTACTAGACCAACTTCCGCTAGAGCCAAGATAAACCAATTGTGAATAGGCTGTACCTCGTCAATAGATGATGCTTGGTATTTTTGATAAGCCTGATAAGTATTCAGGCCCAAGCCTTGACCAAAAATAATATCTTTAGGGTTTCGCCAGTCCAGCTGACTATACGTAAGCTGACGATCTTGAATTGATTTTGCCTCTAGACGATTGCCCAGATCAAAGCGGCTAGCCCATAGATTGGGATAATACATATTAAAAGCCCAAGCGACCAGCAGCATGATAATAAAATATTTGATGACTACATAAAAAGTAAGCTTATCTTTTTTTATAACACTAAAAATTAAAATAAATAACAAACAGCATAACAAGGCTAACAATGAGCTACGCGAAAAAGTAGCGAGCTGGGCAAAGCTCATCAAAACTAAACTGAATATAATTAAACATACTGAAATAGAATATTTTTTTATTTTCTTAATCTGCCAATTTAGCTTTTCACTTTGTACATAGACATCATGCCACAAGTATAGGCCGACTAAAATAGTGAGAGCCAAAAAACCCGCTAATATATTGGGATGCGGTAGTGAACCATAAGCACGCAAAATACGCAGGTCCCCGCTTTCCAAAACTGAGACACCACGATTTTGAGCTAACTGAGCAGCTATACCAAGCCATTTATTGGCACTAATATTTTGCGTAATACTTTGATAAATCGCCAAAATACTCTGCACCAAGCCACTAAGTAATATCGCCCACAAAATATTTTTTTTCTTGGCAAACTGCGCCAGAAAAATAAATAAAATTGTCCCAAAAATAAAAAGTAAATAATAAAAACCTAAAATAGGCCAAGGCTCACTCAAGACTAGAACTAGGGCATACAAAAATAAAAAATACCACCATTTATGTTTTGAGAGTTGCCACTGTTCTCGATGATAAAGACCTAGGGCCACAGCAGCCAGTAATAACACAATCATACTAGCATAGAGACTCAGGCGTCCGTATTGCCAAATCTGACCATCTAGCAAAATCTCTTTATAAATCCAGCGACTCTGCCAAGGTATCAAAAAAATGAATATGAATAGCAAACTATTAAAAAATCGACTCGATAATTTTTTACTCATTGTCATCTAATAATTTTTTAACTAAATCTTTCCACTCATGAAAATATTGATCACGCCTATCGTTGGAGTGAAATTTGAGCATCTGCTCATTGATAATCACCCGCGTATCGATATTGACCATGGCCTGCATATTACGATCAATGATTTTAATCTGAAAAAGACGACTCTGATTATAGAGCCAATTAGCAATCACCGGTGGCTGCACCAA
>JAUPVE010000036.1 GCA_030917205.1 Patescibacteria group bacterium
GCTAATTGGTCGATGATTGGTCCCTGCATCTTGCAAGGCATGCACCATGATGCCCAAAAATCTACCAAAGCCACGCCTTCAAAATTTTTAATTTCTTGATCAAAGTTCTGATCGTTTAATTCTAGTGCCATAATATTATAATTTAATTATTAAGTAATCTTGAATAATATTTCTATTAATTTGTTTAACTCTTTTTTCTTGTCTTTGCTATTTGACTGATAACAGCCGTTGACCTTGTCAGTGATCAGCAGTCGCGTCATAGAGTCAAGCGAAGCGCGCGCCGCCATTACTACGCGGACAATTTCCTCAACTTCTCTTTTTTCGGCATACATTTTTTCGATAGCCCGAATCTGCCCCTCAATACGATGAAGTTGGGAATTAATTTTTTGTGGATGACAGGCTTCTTTTTTCATATACCCTCTGGGGGTATAGTAGCACAAAAAAATTATATCGTCAAATAATAATATAGTGGATAAAAAATAAAAGAAAGGAGCGCAAGATTTTGTCTCTTGCGCTCCGAGTTTTTGCGGACCAATGTTTTGGTCCTAGTACCAGGCTTCTGGTGCAGGATCACGAGCATGAGTGGCGACTGGGTTCTCATCAAACAAGGCCCGATAAATCTGGTAAAGCTCGGCCTGAACAGCCGCTGCCGATCTGCGTTCTCGCCAGATCACAATGATCTCATCACGAACACAGAGGTCCTTGGGCAGAAAAAAGCGCAATCCGCTAGTGGTTCGCTTTTCAGCAAAACAGTAGCGCAAGGGTGCGCCTCTTTCCCCAGCTACCAACTGCAAAAAAGCCATGCAGGGTAACATGCGAGCACCATGAATCTGGCGCGGACGAGCAAAGTACTCAGTCACCCCAGGCGGGATAATGATCTTGTTGCCCGGCTCGAGGATGAATGGCGGGTTTTGGTCAAGGTGAATACCCTGGCTCATTTGTCGACCTCCGACAAAGGTGTAGTCAGGCGCTATTTCTCCATATCAGGCGCCCAACTGATTAATATAAGCTGATTTTAAAATAATCGTCAATACTTTTACTTTGTAAAGCCAGTCAATTCACTAATTTAGCAGATATTGACATTATTTTGATATTGTGATATAATACTATGTTTCCTAACCAACGGGAGGTTCATTCAAATGAGTAAGCTGGTCGCGCTGTTGAGTGCCCATAGCACCGAAGTCATCGTCTTCTTCGCTTTCCTGAGCCTTGTGCTCATTGTCAAGAAAGTAGGTGTTGGCAAGTTCCTCTGGGGCTTGTTCCAAGTTGCCCTGGTAGTATTCATTGTCGTGGCACTGGTGGTCACTTTCTATCGCGCGGACCACATGCCCAACCCTGACACAGCCTTTCTCAAAACCCTGGGGTTTTGGGGAGCTTGTGGAGCGAGCTACATCTTCTTCGGGATCATGTGGGCCATACTACGCATCAAGAGCCCTGGCCCCACGGTCCTACTCCATGCTACTTGGGTTCTCGTGTGCTGTATCATCTACGGACTCATGTTCTAGATGAGGCGGTATCAAGCCCAGAAAGAAAAACCCCACGAAACACGAATCGTGGGGTTTTAAATTTAAATAAATATATTAGTTAGAGGCACAGTTCCAATTAGGTGGTCCAAGGTGCATATTCGCTTCCGGAAAACCGAGAGCACTAATCTCACCCAAACCACCCAACACCTCATAATAACCTGTGCATCCACCACCATCATTTAATCTTTTATTCTGATTTCTTTCTAAATAGGTCGTAAGGGCAAAGGATTGCCTATCTCCACTCACGTTATACCAATAACCATAGTTAGTTTGACCTAAGTGACCATCGGTATTTTTAGGATCTTTGGGACAATTTGTGTATAAAATACCTTCCTTAAAAAGCCCACTAACATTAAAATTATCGTGATGACACTGCACTGGTATCGGATTGGGATCAAGGGTGCCTGGACCATTAAGAAATCCACTATGATCCGCGGCATCTGCTGCATAATCACAGCTGGACGTAGAGTCCACAGTTGCTTCTTTCGTGATACCACCAACCGTATATTCATATCCACCATTACCACAAGGATAGACACCATAAGTACTATAGTACAACTCTAATCCCTTGCTAAAAGTATTTAAATCAGACATGCGCACAGCATCTCTGGCTAAAGCCCTGGCATCATTGAGATTAATAATGGCAATAACTGATAAATTTCCAATAATAGCAATAACAACCAAAAGTTCTACTAGGGTAAATCCTCTTTTTTGTTTTTGTTTATCTGACATATATAAAGACTTTTTTATTATACAACATTTTATATTTTTTGAATATAACTGTAAAAATATTTTGCCCCCCTAATCAAACTAGAGTAGGACACCCCCTTTCGACTCTTACTTTGCTGGGTAAAAAATAAGTGTTAGTGATAATATTTAGGCTAATATTAGCCAAAATATAATAATTCTCGAAGAAAAAATAATAAAGTGATTACTGCATTGTTGTGAATAAAATTTCATGATTACTATATTTTTATTCTAGCTATAAATTAGATCTTATAATAAAGTTTATTTTTGGGCAGTCTTTTACTGCTTTTTCAAAACAAGCAAATAATGTCTCGGCATATTATATTTATTCTTTTAGCTAATATCTTAGACATGTCGCATTAACATTATAGTCTTCCCCCTACTCACACCTGCGGTGAGTAAAAATTCTTGATCTAGTCCTCCTGCCCTTGGCCCAACCCATTCATTTAATTATTACGGTTAACTAATTCTCAGGAAAAAGAAACGAAACAGAAGTTGTCATAACAGATTCAAGGGGTCATTCTTTACACAAGTGCTAAAATTAAACCTAATTGTTTCCGAAGATCCTTAAACATCTAGAACTTTGTATTAAACAAAAAAACCACCGCAGGGTGATTTTTTTAAATAAGTTCTAAAATAGTGTAGAAATAAATTCTAAGGACCTAGCAAAATCTATAATGTCCTTGAAGGCGTGGTGTCGCTCCGCCTCATCTGGTCCCCTCGCCAGGAATCGAACCTGGATCTAAAGCTTAGGAGTCTCTTGTTCTATCCATTGCCACCGCCGACGCGCAAAGCGCTTTGACGGGGTCCCGCCACCGGCGGGAAACTACTAGAGAATAAAACGGAACAACTTAAATATCAATCGAATCTTAAGGCGCGTTTCATTTCCCATCTGTCTAATTTTTCTGGTGTCCCTGAGAGGAATCGAACCTCTATTTAGGCCTTAGGAGAGCCTTGTTCTATCCATTGAACTACAGAGACTCTGTACACAAACAAGTTGTTTGTGTGACTAGTATTTTTTTACTTTTGTGTTAGCCAATATATTGAGTCGTAATATATT
This sequence comes from Patescibacteria group bacterium, assembly GCA_030917205.1. GTDB lineage: Bacteria > Patescibacteriota > Patescibacteriia > UBA1558 > GWA2-36-10 > CALMZN01. The sequence goes on from JAUPVE010000036.1 coordinate 3,334, forward strand.
ATTGTAACAACTTAATCAAAAAATGGGTGCGACTCTCTACTACGTAAACCGCCACATAAAATACCATGATTGCAGCAAAGGTGATTGCTAATTTTTTTAATTCTACCCTGACGTTATTGTCGGTCATAAATATTATCTTAATAATTATTGCTTATTTTATTATACTCTGAGGCTTTTGTCCATAATATGAACATTTTTTGACAATTTAGGCATCATAAACTAAAATTGATATGTTAATTGATAAATATAAATAATATGTTTGGTAAAAATCAACCAGTAGTTAGTTCAAAAAATATCGAGACAATCATCGGACCATCAGTCAAGGTTGAGGGTGACTTCAAAGGTGAGGGGGATTTAATCATCGAGGGTATGTTGGTTGGCAATTTGACCACCAAAAACAACCTAAAAATTGGACAAGGAGCGGTGGTAGAAGCTACGGTCAAGGCCAATAATGCTTTTATTGCTGGTCGCGTCAAAGGCAACATCACTATCAAGGGTAAGCTAGATATCACTGGCTCGGCTGTGATTGTCGGTGACATCAAAGCTGCCATGTTATCTATAGAGTCTGGTGCTCTGATCCAAGGAAATGTGTCGATGCCCTCTGGTGAGGCAGCTCACGAAGAAGCGAGGACTAGCGTCAAAAAAGATTCTCGCAAAAACGAAATTGAGAGCAGCGAAGAGTTGCCGCTCGAGTCATAAGTTTAATTATGTATCTTTATATTTACGATTCATTTTTAAGTGATAAAAAATATACCGACCTCTTATCGCAAATTGAAAAACGTGTAACTGACCTAGGTATCAAGGGAAGGATCGCTCGACTTTCCATCTTGAAAAACATGAAAGAGCTAATCACTGATGGCATCAAGTCTGGAGTACAGACCGTGGTTGTGATTGGTAATGTCCAGACTTTTGCCAAGGTCATAAATATAGTCGCGGGGCTTGACGTGGTCTTGGGCTTGATACCAGTGGAGAATGACAACAAGATTGCCAAGATGCTTGGCGTTCCGCCAAAAGTTTTGGCTTGTGATATTTTGGCTTCACGTATTATAAAAAAAATTGATCTAGGTTTGATCAATAATCATTACTTCATGGGACAAGCCGAGCTGAACAATGCTAGTGTCCTCATCGAATACGATGGCTACAGTGTCAGACCAACCACCGTGAACAACAACATTACTATTTATAATTTTGCTGATCGCTCGGTCGCGCCAAACTCCTCACCAGTCGATGGAGTACTAGAGCTAGTCATCACTCCAATCAAGTCAGGAGTCTTTGGTAAAAAAAATGTAGTTGGTACTGTCTTACCCTTTTCCAAAATAAAAATAAGCACTGAAGGAGAGGACCAGGTTTCAATACTGACCGATGAACAGGTGATCATGAAAACGCCAGCCGAAGTCAGTGTGGCTCCGCAAAAATTACGAGTCATAGTGGGACCAGAAAGATGCTTTGAATAATATTTTTTTAAGTAATAAAAAAACCGCCTAAACTTAGGCGGTTTTTTTTCTAAAGCCGAGCACCATATATTGTTGTATGATGGAGAAAATCGTAGTAAATAGCCAATAAAGTGTCAAACCAGCCGGTAAGTTACCGCCGATAAATATGGTAAATATTGGCATGAAATAAATCATTTGGGTGGTCATCATTTGTGACATGCCGCCTTGTTTTGAGCCGCCACCCATCAACATTTTTGATTGCCAAAACTGAGCAAGACCAGCTAGTATAGCGATGATCCAATTCTTGGCTGCCAAATCAATAAAACCAAAAGCAATAATATTTAGCTGACCAGGATTTTGCACAAAAGAATATAAAGCGCCATTACTATTTTCTTTGGTAAGGCCGTTTAAAAAAACTTGATAAAGAGCAATCAAAAATGGTAGCTGAATAAGGGTGGGTAAACAAGAAGAAAAAGGATTAATCTTTTTTTCTTTATAAAGAGCCATGAGCTCGGGAGCCATTTTTTCTTTATCGTCTTTATATTTTTCTTTTATTTTTTCAATCTCCGGTTGGATGGTCTGGAGTTCCTTTTGTGACTTGATGGCTTTTTTAGAAAATGGATAGAGGATGAGCCTGATAATTAAAGTTATCAAAATAATGGCCACGCCCAAGTCCTTACCTGGAACTAGGTTGTACAAAAAAATTAGTAAGTTGTAAATTGGTTGATAAAAAATTGTGTAAAACATATTTTATTTTATTGGGTCTAAACCTCCTTTTGACCAGGGGTTGCAGCGCAGTATACGCCACAGTGCCAAAATTATTCCTGTGATGACGTTGTGTTTTTCTAGCGCCTGCTTACCATACTCGGAGCAGTGTGGATGAAAACGACAAAAGCCATGAGGGAAAAAAACTTTCAACATTCCTTGATCTGGGGAAAGTGTTTTTTGATAAATTATAATTATAAAAATAAATAGCTTAGCTAGCAGTCGGTCAATTATTTTTAACACTCTTAACATTTACTTCTTTATATAGGTGGGTGGTCTTGAGGGCAAATTGAATTTGTTTTTTCAGATCCACCAAACTGAGATCAATGCAACTTTTTTTGGCTATAAATAATAGATCGTTGCCGTTTTTTATGTTATCAAGCTCCGCCCTCAGGGCTTCACGCATCCTTCTTTTTACTTTGTTCCTGATAACAGCCTTTTTATCGACCTTGGTCGAAACTACGAAGCCAAGTCGTAAGGCTTTTTGGTCATTTACCTGATATTTTAGAGTCAATTGCGGCAAAAAAAAGGTTTTGCCACCACGGACCAACCTTTTTATATCATTATCTGCGTGTAGCCTAAATTTTTTAGGCAACATAATCTAGAGGCTTACCTTTTTTCTACCTCTGGTTCTGCGTCTTTTTAGAACTTTTCGACCATCTTTGGTGGCCATTCTTTTTCTAAAGCCATGTTTTCTGGCTCTTTTTCTCTTTTTTGGTTGATATGTCCTCTTTGTAGCCATATAATAAATAAATTACTCAGATAAAATAACACATTTACTAAATTTTATCAAGGGGCTGGAGCCGGGGGCTATTGCACACATTTTATCAACATATTGTGCACTTTTGGCAATATTTGTTGATTTTTAAATGTGTGGTATATTTATAGCAGTTTTTAAAAGCATGGATAACTACGAAAAAATTTGGCAAAGTGTCCTTGGTCAACTGGAGCTGTTGATCAGTCGGGCAAATTTTACGACCTGGTTCAAAAATACATTTTTGGCCGAATTTGACGATCAACAAATTATCATTGCCGTGCCCAACTCCTTTACCAAGGTCTGGCTAGAAAAAAAATACCATGACCATATCACCAAGGCCCTTGAAGACACCCTGTCAAAAAGTAGTCTACAGGTTATCTACAGGGTTGAACACAAGGATAATTCTGCTAATATTAGCAAAAAAGTAGAGATAGAGGACAAGCCTGTGGAGGAAGTTGTGCACAACTTGCCACCCCAAATAAAAAACAACAATAAATACGGTTTAAATCAAAACTATACCTTTAATTCCTTTATAGTTGGCCCTGGAAATGAGCTGGCCCAGGCTGCTGCCCAGGCTGCTGCCCAAAAACCAGGGGAAATGTACAATCCTTTGTTTATATATGGTGGCGTGGGTCTAGGCAAGACTCACTTAGCTCAAGCCGTTGGCAACTACATACTCTCTAAAGACCCCCAAAAGAAGGTTCTCTATATAAATAGTGAGAAATTCACCAATGACTTCATTTTTGCCATAAAAAGAGGTCAAACTGACGAAT
>JAUPVE010000037.1 GCA_030917205.1 Patescibacteria group bacterium
TTGTCTTGAAAAAGCTCGGGCACCTCTTCAGCCATCATGATGTTAGCCAAGCCCTCAACAATATTGGTTTTACCAACACCTGACTGACCGACTAAAATGACGCTGGATTGATTGCTCTGAATAGTCTGGATAATATCAGCCATTTCTCTATCCCTGCCCACGCAGAGGGTCAGGCGCCCTCTTTTGGCCTGCTCTGTCATGTCCTCAGAAAAAGCATCCAAAATAGGTGTAGCAATAGCTGTATAGGCTCGGTTGATATGAGTAGTTTTCAGACGCGAGCGTGAACGATAAAGTCGATAGTTATTATAAATAGTCCGATTGATAGCTAGCCAAGCTGTGACATTATCAATTTTATTTTCGTCGATATTGAAATCATAAAAGAAATTCCTGATGGCTTGTGAAGACAAGACTAAACCATAAAATAAATCCACCTCGGCAATTCTATTATCTCGACGCTTGTGCATATGCATATAGGCCTGCAGTAGAGTATTTTTTAATTCATCAGTGATGGTGTCGTTATTTGGTATATTAGCACTCAGCTGAGCTAAATCATCATTGATAATTTTTTGTAAATTTTCACTACCCAAACCTAAACGAGCTAAAACTAATTTTATATCTTTGTCGCCCAACAAAATAAATAGTAGGTGCCAAGCACTCACTGGAAAAATTTTACGATTGCGCGCATAGAGCCAAGCCTTGTCCAATATTTCAGTGGTTTCCTTGTTCAAACTATCAGCAATATTGTGTTGGACGAAAACATTTTTATTCAGAAGTAAAGCTCGCTTTTTTTTCTCAAGTAAGGCTGGAGCTGTCAGACGATAATAAAAATACATATCCAGAGCGATGAATATCCAGAGTTGGAGATTCTGCCGACCTGATACTAGCCACATTTTCAGCCAATTGAGAGGATCACCTTGGACATCTCGCCACATGAAGTATAGAAAGACTACCGTAAAAAGACCGGCAAAAATCAAGGCTATATTTATAATCAGATTGATGGTCTGCTTCAACTCCCGAACAAAGATGTGTAAATAATCAATAGGATAATCCCAATAAACTAAATCATTATTTTCAAAATAAAAATAATGGTGCCCAAAACAAGTTGAACATTTTTTGCCACTCACACTACCTTGGCCTTGGCAGGCTTCACAATTTTTAAAAATTACTTCAGCCATAAGGAAGGTAAATTATAAGTAATACCCCACAGTACTAGCACTGGGAACAATATCCAAAACACCAAAGTCAATAAATAAAAAATGACCATCACCACAAAGGTCAGGCCTTTATAAACAATCAGTACCAAGCGCATAAAAAAACTAATAATCCTACCCTGCCTATCATACTGAGCAAACATGGGCTTAAAAAGATTTTTCAACAGCAAAGTAAAGCCGGTAAAACGATTAGCTTCTACTAAGCCATTCCTAAAAAAACTGATAGCATTGACCAGGCCCGGACCATACCACCAGACTGGAAAATACAAAACTTCCGCAATATAATCTAGGATTAATAACTTGCTAGCTTGTTTAAATATATTCTTCGACATTAATTATATTATAACATTTTTTTGCTAATCAAACAAAAAACCCGCGCTAAGCGCGGGCTTTTATAATAAAATATTAAAAATTAATTATTATAATAAACTGTAATTTTTACAGAATCTATTCTAGCAAAACTATCGAATGGTTTCGAGGTAGTATATTGATATTTCTTTACCTCTACCTTAATACCTGTAATAGTAGCGCTTTCTGGAATATTAAAACCAAAAGAAGTGGCTCTTAATATATTGGAATTCATTATAAAACTATCACTGGCAATACCAAACCCAAAATTGCTGCTGTTTATATCTGTTGCAGTCCATGTTTCACCCCATAATTGTCCTTCACCACCATAAGAAACGATAGAAGGAGAAATAGGCCAATCACCTAAACTTTTATTTTCAGCAGAGTAATTCCCATCTGCTTTAATTAATTTTACCCACCCATCATTAATTGTTCCCGAAAACCCAATGCCATGGGCCTGAGCATATGAACTGTTATCGCTAACTATATTGGTAGGTGTGATCCAAGCGACATCAAAACCGCCTCCATCTGCTCCAGTGCCAGCATAATTTGGTCCGGCAGTATAGGCTTGCTTACAAACACCACAATCTGTGGAACAGCTTGAACAGGTTTCAGCAGCATTACAATAAGTATCACCACAGCTAACATTCATACAACTATTCAAACAGGTATCCAAATTACTACTATTACCATCATCGCACTGCTCATTCAATGTAATGGAAGATGAACAATTAGCATTACAATATATAGACCCGCCAGATTCAACTGTAGAATTGCCACAACTTTCCGTACTTGTATCTCCGTCATCACAAACTTCTGAACCTTCTACAGTGCCATTACCACAAACAGCTGGACAAGTCCCACAATCCTGAGTACAGGAGCTACAAGACTCACTGCTCCCACAATACCCATCACCACACATTTGTTTGCTACCAGATGTAGCTGCCAATTCATAAGTATTGCAAGGCTCTATATCATAAGAGCTACCCCGCCTGACTATATAGTAGCCTGTTTCATTGCTACTGGCGCTCAGATCGGGATCCATCGGCATTTGTGGTAAAACACTCGATAAAGCCGAAGAAATATCCTTCTTATCAATACTAGTACCCAAAGCTGCACAAGAAAAAGTACCGGTAGTGAGGCCACCGGCTTTGACAATAGCAAACTTTTGATTTTCTGTAAGATTTTTTAACTCAGTCGGCATGACCCCACTGTCAGCCGCCAACATTTTAATAGCTTGCTCAAAAGCTTGAGCATCATTTTTTCTTTTAGCGTCATTCGTCTCACCCATCCTTTTTTGTGGCTTACTAGCCACAAAAATACCCACCGCTAAAATAGCGGCTACTGCTATCACAATAATCAATTCGACTAGTGTGAAAGCCTTCCTTTGAACATACTGGGACATATATAAAAATAATTGTTAGCCCACTAACAGTCCCTTCCCTGATACATAATCACAATATCTTTGAATTAACACTACTACAATAGTCTAGAGGTAGATGATAATCAGAACAATGATAAACTAAAGTATCAAAAAATTTATTCAACAAGAGTAAAAACACTCCTTTGAATATCCTAATATATATAAAAAACAATTATTAATCCATCAATAGCCCGCTTTTTATGAAGTAGAAAAGAGTTTTCTACCAAAGCAGTCCAAAAAAATTTTAAAAAGCAAAAATACTAACAGCCTACCATAGGATTATCACAGGGATCTATGCCATGTCCAGAACTCTCAGTACAAGCATTTAAACAAGAGTTACAACCGGAACCGCAACCAACTGGGGCATTACAATAATACTCATCATATACCACTCCCTCTGTATAGTAGTCTGTGTTGAATCTACAAGTAGCTCCGCCAGAATCATAATCGCAAATTTCATTTCCTTCCAGTATACCATTACCACAAGAGGCTGGAGGAACTTCTGGTGCTTCATAGGTAGGCAAAGTAGCATTAGCCACCTTGATCATATCTTTAGTGGTGTCATAAGTTTCACAGGCACCGATAGCTAAACCAACATTATTATCAGCCCTGGTGATATAATAGCCGGTATCAGTAGTGGCAGTTTTACCTGGATCTACTGGTAAGACCGGCAAGTGTTTGCCCAAAAAATTTGGATCGTCAACAACTACACAGTCTGCGACTTGACCGTCACAACTCAAAGAAGCAGCCGTACTACAAAGAACTCTTTTTTCACCAATACCTAGACTAGCTATGGCTAAATCTGATGGCAATGTATGATATTCTAATTGATAGTTGGCAATAGCCGAAGTGATAGCATCTAACTCGACAATACGCTGAGCATCGCGTCCTTGGCCAATCCTCTTTTCTGGATCTTCATTGTACATGATGGTACCGACAATGATAGCCAAAACAGCTACAGTGACCACCATCTGTATCAGAGTAAAGCCCAAAAAACTTTTTTTATGCCAAAGACATTTTTTATTCATAGTGCAGTTTGAACACTTATTATTTTTACTAAACATATAGTTTTAGTTAATTAATAATATTATACCAAAAAACACCCTTTCTAGCTATAGGTGTCTTTATGATTGATATTTATAACTTATTTTGCTTAATCGCTACTCTTATTTTATTCATCAGCTCTAAATAAAAATGAACATTGTTGATAGTGGCTAGCTTCATGGCTAGAGGCTCACCAGACTTGAATAGATGGTGCAAATAGGCTCTAGAATATTGCTTTAAATTAGTATTATTAATCGGCGTTTTATCAGTAGTAAACTTAGCATTATTTAAATTTATAGTTTTATACCAGCCAGAGGTTGGTCCACCTTTGGCGGAGAAGCCTTTCTTAGTGATATCGCCAGTTGTCCAGACATAGAGCTTGCCATGTCGAGCTTCCCGAGTCGGTATGACACAGTCAAACATATCGACACCACACTTTACTGCCTCGATAATATTTTCTGGATAACCCACTCCCATCAGATACCTAGGCTTGTCAGCGGGTAATAAAGGCGCAGTAAATTTGACCATGTCATACATGATCTTATTTGATTCACCGACGGCCAAGCCTCCAATGGCGTAGCCGTCAAAATCTAAAGCTGTGATTTCTCCGGCGGAACGCTGACGCAAATCTTTTTGATCACCGCCTTGGACTATACCAAACACTAACTGCTTTTTGACTTTTTTATTTTTTTTATCAAGCTTTGATTTGTAAAGTTTAGCCTGTTCAGCCCAACGACTAGTCCTGACTAATGCATCGACTATAGCCTGACGCTCCGCTGGCAAACCAACGCACTCATCTAGTACCATCATAATATCACTACCCAAGGCTACCTGTATATCAATAACTTTTTTGGGATTCAAAATATGTTTAGCGCCATCAAGATAAGAAGTGAAAGTAATATCATCACCTTTGATCTCGCGCATTTTGGACAGGCTAAAAACCTGATAGCCACCTGAATCAGTCAGTATCGGTAAATCACAACTCATAAATTGATGTAAGTCACCAATTTTTTTAAAGACATCCAAGCCAGGGCGCAAATAATTGTGATAAGTATTGGACAAAATTATTTCTGCACCTAGCTCTTTGACCTCAGATATTTCTAGACTCTTGATCGCCGCCTTGGTAGCAATCGGCATAAAAAATGGCGTCTGCACTTGACCATGAGCCGTGTGCAGAATACCCAAACGAGCTTTTGATTTTTTAGAATTTTTTAACAAATCAAACATACTATTGGACAATGCCGACTGATTGAGTCGAGTCAGCTACTACATCAGAGGTATTCAACATCTTGGAGCGCATGACTACCTCTTCCAAACCTTTGGCTGTAACGGTGATAGGATTGAGTAGAGTCATAGCTTGACCTTGGTCAACTAATTTTGGCTCAATCTTGATCATGAAAGAGGCAGTAGTAGGTAATATCACATCTTTCATACTATCGATATCCCAGCTTAAAATTCTAGTTGCCTCATCAAAACTCAAGCTACCTTCCTGTACGTCAGTCGCTGAACTAAAGGCCACTCCTGGAGGTAAATTGGTTTCGGCTTTGATACTATCAAAACTACCGGTAGTAGAAACCAGTGACCAAACTACCAAGTATTCTGTTTCGGCCCCAACTTTTGGCGGTATGACACCATTGCCAACCCTTCGGCCAGCCAACTCCCAATATATACCGGTGTTAAATTTTATATTTTCTCCGACTGTCAAAGTAACAACCGGCTGGACTTGCTCCCAATTATCCAAACCCTCAATATTTATTTTAATAACATTATCAAGCATTCTTTCAGGAATTGGCTTGGCTACTACTTTGACTTTCCAAGAAAAAGTTTTGGTCAAACCCTTTGGCCACAAAGCTAAATCTGTATTTTTTGCCTTATCCCAAATCAATGTATTATTATCTCGCTGAGCATTATCATCAGTGATTTCCAGGCTATCCCAATCTAAGACCTGCCCATCTAATAGACCAGAAACTTTGACATCACTCAGATCTGATTCACTATTGTTCGTCAGCTCCAATTGATAGCTCAAACTATCGCCCCAATTGACTGTCTGATTTTCCGGCTTATTATTTATTTGCAGTTTGACTGAAAAATTTGGATTGATGACAACGATATTTTTTTCTGCTCGAGCTAGCCTTCTGAATTTATCATTGATCTTGTTACCAATTTCCACTACCAATAATTGTTTCAGCTGGCTATCAGCATCAAATGATCCTTTGATAGTAATCACTTTTTCTTCTTCGGCCTTAAGATCCATAGACCAATAATCTCCATCCTTCTGAGGATCAACTGCGGTCACAGTAAAATCATCTGGATACAAAATATCCAGTAAACTTGGTAAATTATCTTGAGTTAAATTTTTATATTTTATCTTAAACTCTTGTTCAGTGCCGACCATAGTTTTTTCGACACCTTCAATGCTCAAAGAAATTTTACTTTCTTTAATCTTTGTTTCTACTTCTATTTTACTATTGAAATCCGAATTAAAATTGGCTGGCTGATACTGCATGACAAAAGAGGCCTTCAATACTTCGTCAACATTACCTACCAGCTGACCCTTGATTTCCAAGCTCGCTTCTTGACCGATGGCCAAATCTGGCAAATCCCAAATAGTGGCACTTTCATCTCTGGCTTGGGCACTTGATTCATCATAATAGAAGCCATTCGGCCATTTGACGCTCAGCTCCATTTTTTGCAAAGCCACATCATCCAGATTTTTATACTTGATGACATAAGTCGCCTGATCGCCAGAAACAATCTCACTGGGATTAACCACACTCAACTCT
>JAUPVE010000038.1 GCA_030917205.1 Patescibacteria group bacterium
ATTACGACTATTGAAGTTTTCCAAAAACCAAGTTCTTTCTAGGAGCATTAGTGGTATTTTACCAATTATTTTTTCATAAAAATTGGTTAAGTTATAATATTGTAGTTTTAGATTTATATTTTCAAATAAATAACGAGCTACTTCTGTAGCATATTTGGGATTATTGACTACGACCACAGTTTGAATTTTATGTTTTAAAAATTCACTTTTTAGGTCTATTAGATTTTTACTGATAGGGATAATCTGAAATTTTTCGGGGATGCTGGCAAAATCTGGGTTGACTATCAGCTTCAATTGGTAGCCTAGTTGTGGTTTATTGATAATTTCTTCCGCTAGAGCTAACGACTCGTCATTTAGCCCTATCAAGGCTAGATTGTTGCCTAGTGAGCGACTAGAAATCAAGGTGTAAAATGATTTTCGCCAGACAAAAAATAGCACAGTAAATATGCCAATCAAGATTAGTAGGATGGTCTGAGGGCGCATCTGCCCAAAATTGTCAGAAAAAATATAGAAAAATACTACAGCCAAGGCACTGTTGATAGTGATATTTTGCAAAATATTGGCATAAAAGCTAAAATCAGTACGGACTTTCTTGAATTCATATAAACCATTGATATAGAAGATGACTAGCCAAAGAGCAAAGATAATGCTAAAAGGTAGTAAATGTCTATTCCAGAGATTTTGGTCTAGGTAGCCGTAGCGTAGCCAGAGTGTGAGGGCTAAACTGAGGTAGAGGATGATAATATCGCCAAGTAGTAAAAGTCCCTTTTTCATAAATTTGTGTTTATAATTAATTTATATTATAATAATAAATACCTATTTTTGTCAAATTTATATTAAATTCAAATATGTCAAAATTATCTAGTTATTTTTCAGGAAAAGATGCTAAGTGGAAGTTTATAATCAAGTTGGGCTTAGCACTTGTTTTATTTGCTCCCTTAGTTATTTATAATGATAGCTATTTTCCTTTTGTTTTTCCGCGTAACATGTTTTTCCGTTTGATTATTGATATTATTTTCCCTTTGTATTTATGGTTAGTAGTCAAAAATACCTATCAGTGGCCCAAGTTTAATAAGGGCTTGGTATTTTTTGTTTTATTTATTTTGGTATTAACTATTTCTAGTATTTTTGGTGGTCATTTTCTGCTAAGTTTTTGGAGTACTTTTGAGAGGATGGATGGTCTAGCCAATTGGTATCATATTTTGATGTATGTCATAGTTTTGTTTGGGGTCAACAAAAATGAAAAAGACTGGCACTTTTTATTTAAAACTTCATTGTTGGCAGGAGTTATAGTGGCCCTATATGCCCTAGGTCAGGCCTTGGGCTGGAGCTTTGTCATGAGCTCAGCTGGCGGTCAACGCTTGGCTAGTACCCTAGGTAATGCTGCGTATGTTGGTTCGTACTTATTCTTGAATATAGTAATTGCCAGCTATCTATTGATAAAAAAAATTCAGCAGAAAGATTTTTATTCGGCTGGTGTAATTTATTATACCTTGAGTATTATACTATTTATAGCTATTTTGTTAGCTACAGAGACTAGAGGAGCCTTCTTGGCATTGCTAGTTTTCATTTTAGTCATGATTTTGGCCTTTTTGTATTACGAAAGGCATAAAAGAAATACTTTATATTATATTATAGTTGGCCTATTGATTGCTGGTATTATTTTTGTAGTCTCTATTTTTGTGCAAAAAAATAGTGATTGGGTCAGATCAGTGCCAATCTTTTCACGTTTAGCCAATATATCGTTGACTGATACTAGTACTCAGTCTCGTCTGATGATTTGGAAAAATAGCGTTGCTTATGCTTTTAAAGAAAAACCATTATTAGGCTGGGGTGAAGAAAATTTTTCTGATGCTTTTAATAAATATTTCCCATCCGCTATTTTTGTCACCATGGGTTCAGAAATTTGGTTTGATAGACCACACAATATTTTAGTCCAGCATTTGGTCCAGGGCGGTTTACTTGGTTTTGGTTTTTATGTAGCTATTTTTATTTATTTATTAATAGTCTTAGGTCGCTTGATCAAAAAAGAAAAAATCTGGGCAGTACCTGTGCTATGGTCAGCTTTTTTGCTGGGTTTTTTAGTTCAAGATTTTTTTATTTTTGATAATCTCAATGTCAATGTAGTTTTTTATCTACTACTCGCATATTTATTTTCTTTGGCGGTGAATCAGGAAGATACAAAATCTAGATTTGTAGAGCGGTTCGCTGTCTGGCAAAGTAAATTGTATAATAAGAAAATTAATTTAAATATCAGGGCCGTATTTTTAATTTTATTATCTATAGCTTTGGTTTATTTTATGGTCTGGAAACCTTGGCGTAGCAACACTGTTTTTGTGAAAACATTCTTTTATGCTCCGCAAGCCAAGACGGCTGAAGATTTTGCCAAAGTAAAGAGTGATTGGCTGAGGGCCTACTATATGGTGCCATTGGGCGATAAGGAGAAGATAGCAGCCTTAAATGATCTTTTGGGCTTGGTCATTGGTAATCCCTATGCCACTGATGATATTAGGTTTGAGTTTATAAATTTGACTGGACAGTATTTAGAATCAAATTATGCCAAGAATCCGATGGATATTCGCTCTGGTATGTTTTTGTCCAATTTTTATCAATTTGTAGGTACTTTTGACGCTTCTTTTATTGACCAGGATATTGCTCTCCTGGAAAAAATGGCCAAGCTAGCGCCTTGGAGACTAGAAGTCAAATTTGCTCTACAAAAAGATTATCAACGAAAGGGAGATCTGCAAAAAGCCAAGGAACAAGTTTTATTAGCCAGAGACCTAGCGCCAAATTCTCGAGATGTCTATTGGAAGTTAGCCGAGTTTTATTGGATAGCCCAGGATTATCAAGAGTTTGAGTTAGCCGTGGATAAGGTTCGCACTTGGAATCGTACTCGTGGCATTGGAAATTTTGATCAGGCGCAGACTGCTGATTTGAATAATTATCTACAGCAAGCCAAGGCAAATAAACAAAAAGAATTGGTGACAATGTTAGAATCTTTTTTGCAACCTTAAGTATTTTTTGATTATAAATTCCGGAGCGCCTTATGCACATTGGGCGCTCTTTGTTTTTAGGTCAGAATATGTTATAATTTTAAAAGTAAAAAGGGAAAAGAAAAATAAAAAAAGTGAAGCTTGTAGAAACAAAAATTTATTTGAAATTTATTCTTTGGTTTTTGGCGGTAGCTCTTTTGCCGCTGGTTGTTTTGTTGGGCTCCTTTGCTGTTTCTGATCAATATCGTAGTTTTTTCCAGATGGGTATGCTACCAGCCAATATCATGATTGGTATTTTTGTTTCCTTGGCTTTGGTTTTGGGGCTTTCGCTACTGGCTACACGCAGTTTGAGTAAAAATATCACCGCCCCAGTACAAGCTTCGGTCAATGAGCTGAGTAAGGTGGTGAATTTATTGCTCAATTCTATTCAAGGTTTATCAGACATCAGTCAGACCAATAATCAAATATCACAATTTTTGACTTCCTCATCACAACAACAACAAAATGGCTTGAAGGCTGGTAGTCAGGCTTTATCTAAGATGGTTCGTTCTTTGGTAGAGATTACTCACAAAACTGGAGCCGCCAATAGTAGTGTGGATAAGGCTAATAAATTAGCCGAAGAGGGTAAGGCACAATCTGAAAACGCCCTAGCATCTCTAGCGGCTGTCAAAAATCTTTTGACTGATACACAGAAATTGAGCCAAGCTCTTGATCAATATGCTCAACAAGTCGCAGAAATTGCCAAAAGAGTTGAAGTGGTCGCTGAGACTACCAAATTCTTTAGCTTGAATATGTCTATAGAGGCCAAAAAAGCTTCCTACAGTGAGGAGTTTAACGGCTTAGTGACGCAGATCAGGGATCTGAATAATATCAGTGAACAGGCCGCTAGTAGTATACAGTCTCTAGCCAAAGATATGAGTCGCCAGATTGATCAGTCCAAGCAATCAGCTGTCTACGAGTGGCAAGAAACAAACAAGAGCATCAATGTGGTCACTCAAACTTTGAGTTTTTTGACGAAAATTATTAGTAATATCGATAGTATTGCTCATGATATCCAGGTTATTAACAAAGAAACAACCAAAACCTACGAGGATGCTGATCAGGTGAATAAAGTGATTTCCAATATTTCTCAACAATCAAAACTTTTGGTCAAACAGACTGATGATATTACCAAGGTTATTGGTGAACAATTGGTAGTCACGCGGTCTTTGAACAAATCATCAGTCGCCCTGAATAAAGTGACGGATACTTTGAGTGATTTAGTAGGCAAAAATTAATTATGTCTTCCAAGAATCAACAATTTATTACTTTCAAGCTTAGTGACCGATTATTGGCTATGCCTTTGAATAAAGATAGTCAATTTTTTAGTTGTGAACATTTGCTGGCACTGCCAATCAATAATAAATATATTGCCGGAGTTTCCTATCTCAATGGCCAATTGGTCACTATTTTGCGGACGGATAAATTTTTTGGACTAAACTGGAAAATGCCTAGCCATCCTCAGTGTTTGCTTTTTAGCTATCAAGGAGATTTTTATGGTTTAGCAGTTGATCAGGGTATTGATACCGTGACTGTACCACAAGTTTATCTTGAAAAAACTAAAAATATTTTCAATAAATATATTAAAATTAATAAGCAAAAAGTTTTCATTTTAGAAGCTGAGCAGATATTTACTGAACTAAAAATTTATGTTTAGTGAGAAGTATAAGGATTTGTATTTATCTACCACCCAAGAACAGCTCAAAAGTATCGCTGATGTTTTGCTTTTATTAGAACGTAATCCAAAAAATCCAGAATACTTGCAGACTCTTTTTATCAGCTTGCACTCCATGAAGGGCTCGGCCGCGACTATGGGCTACAAGGATACTATAGTTTATCTGCATCAGATTGAGTCACTGGTCCAAGCCATGATCAATGGTACTTTGCTGATTGATAAGAATACCTTAGATCTTATTTTTCGCTCTTTGGATACCCTGCATGCTAATTTGCAGTATATCAGCCAACATAGTCAGGAGTTGGATTTCAAGCAAGCCATTGCTGATTTAGAAAAAATACTGAAATCACCAGTCAAAATAAAAAAATCCGATAAATTGTCAGCTCAACACGATCAGACCGCTCTAGTGGCTCCTTATGAAAGCACGGAGATGATTGTGCCAGCCAAAGATTTGGATAAAATACAAAATCTGCTGGATGATTTATTGGTCAATATTATGAGCATCAAAGGCGTGGCCATCAAGAGTGCTCAGAGTCAGATTTTATCAAAGGTAGTGACAGCTGATACCTTGGCTAATAATTTGCGTCGCGAGCTAGAGAGAATGCGTATTCTACCTCTGGAGCAAGTTTTTTCTAATTTGCCATATTTGGTCCGCTCCATTGCTCGTGATGAGCATAAAAATGTCGAGCTCTTGATTGAGCACAATGATATATCACTTGATAAATCTATCTTAGATGAATTGTTAGAAATCATCGTCCAGTTGATAAAAAATTCAGTAGTCCATGGTATCAAATCTAGTCAAAAAAATGGCCAAATAAATTTGCACGCCAGCCTAGAGTCTGATGAGCTAGTGGTGACGGTCAGCGACAATGGTCGTGGTATTGATTGGTCAAAAGTTTTGGCACTGGCGGTCAACAAGAAAGTAATCAGCGTGGAAGCCAGTCGCAAGTTAAAATTAGTGGATATACCTAGCCTTTTATTTCATCCAGGGATGTCTAGCAAAAAAAATATGGATATCCATGGTGGTAGAGGTGTAGGCCTGAGTGTGGTCAAAGATCGTATCAAAAAACTCAATGGTCAGGTGGAAATTGCTAGTACTCTGAACAAAGGCACGAAGTTCACTTTGCATCTACCTTTACCGCTATCTATTTTTCGTAGTATTGCTTGGCAAGTTGGTGATTGGTCCTTGGCTGTGCCGATGGCCTATGTGGACAGAGTGGTCAAATTGCCAGAGATTAAAGATTTTAGCAATGATAAATATTTTGTCTATAACAAAAAAAGAATTAAGTTATTAAATTTACACACTATTTTACCGTTAGAGATCAAGGCGCCAGCTAAATATATTTTATTTTTAAATATTCAAAAAAATATTTTTGCTTTACCGATAGCTAGCTCCATCAAAGAAAGTGAATTGGTGATGAAAAAAAATCCTAGTGTCATGAGACTCTTACCAAAGTTTAAAGGCTTAGCAATTTCTTCGTCTGGTAGAGTGAATTTGATTTTAGACATCAATAATTTATTATAAATATGGCTAATCCGAAAATACTATTTGTTGATGATGATAATTTTTTGCGCAAGGTCTATGAGGCTGAGCTCAAAGAAAAGAATTTTGATGTGATATTGGCCCAAGATGGTGAAGAGGGCTTGGAAAAGGCACAGCTTGATGATCCTGATTTGATCATTTTGGATATGATCATGCCCAAGAAAAGTGGCTTTGAAGTACTGACTGAGCTACAAAGAAATCCCAAAACTAGAAATATTCCAGTCATCATCTTATCCAACCTTGGTCAGGAAGATGATAAGAAAAAAGGCGTAGATCTAGGAGCAGTAGATTATCTGATCAAAGACAATATCACCTTGGGTATACTAGTAGAAAAAATAAATCAATATTTGAATTCTAAAACTCAAAGTAAGCAAGCCAAAATTAATTCAGACAAAATATAATTATGGCCATAGTGACTGACGAAAAAATATACCAAATCATAAGCAAGTATGGTTTGATCAAGCCGGACGTTTTGGATACGGCTCTCAAAGCCGCGCAAGAGAAAA
>JAUPVE010000039.1 GCA_030917205.1 Patescibacteria group bacterium
GCTATTACGCAAATTGCAAGCTGCTCAGTTTGTCAATAAATATGGTGATCAGGTCTGCCCAGCTAACTGGGAACCAGGTAAAGATACATTAAAACCTGGCTTAGACTTAGTTGGTAAAATATAATCATACCCCCTCTGTCCTATCGGACATCTCCCCCTAATTTAGGGGGAGAAAAAGAGGTGGTATTTTTTTATTGACAAAAAACATAATTTTATCTAATATTCTTAAGCATTTGTTCTTGGTGGGTCCCTTGGATCACGAAAGACGGCAACACGGCAAGGACCGGTGTCCTCCTGCACCTCCTATGCTAGGTCGTTGACTTCAACGTCGATCGTCCCAAGGGACTCACCTCATTCACCCAGCCAGCCCTCACAGAGGACTGGCTTTTACTTTACTAGTATTGACAAAATATCAATTTTGTCCTAATATATTACATTCTATGTTCTTGGTGGGTCCTTCAGATCACGATAGACGGCGATACAGTTGTAGTGGGCGTAACTCCTGCTCTTGCTACAAACGTGAATCGGCTCAAGTCAATCGTCCTGATGGACCCACCTCGTTTTCCTAGCCAATACCCCATGCGGTGTTGGCTTTTTCTTTTACCCCGTATAATATTGACTTTTTGTATAAAAATGCTAGTATACAAAATCGCCGGCCTCAAGTGGCTGGCGATAGTGAAGGGGTGACTCAACAGGGATCCTCTTTTCACAAACCCCGCTAGATTTCGGTCTGGCGGGGCTCTTTTTTTATCTAAGGCCTTAGATTGACAAAATAGCTAATATATGATATAATATAGTTATTGTCAATCAAACCACGTCTCCACGCCAACAGAAAGGCAAGGCATGAAAAAGCTTTTGAAGCGCATCGACTATCGGTGGGAGGACACTCCCGCCTATGCCGCTCACATCACCCTGTCCAAGTGGTGGACGGGCGAATCCATCGCCATGAAAGTCGGGACGATAGTCGTCCTGCTGATCCTGGCGAAGCTCGCCTACAATACCGCTATCGAATGGCGGTAGAAAGTAGCTCGACACAGAGTCTACACAAAGAGAGCCCCTCATAGGCTCTCTTTTCTTTTTATATAACTATTCTATAAAATAAATTATGCTTTTTATTTGACAAAAAAAATAATCAGTATTAATTTTATACTGGTCCTCCAACAAAGGAGACCTGCATGGCCGAAAAAGGTAAAAGCAATTTGCGGCGCCAACTTGAGCTTCCCTCCGAAAGACGCGCAGCATGCATCCTCATCGCCATGGTGATCGCTGGCCTTGCGGTGGCCCACCATCTTGGCCACCCCTAGTCAGCCGAGGGGGTTACTTAGCATCATTGCTCTGATAGCCCCCTCTTTTTTTATTTATTCAAATTAATTTTTTGATACAAATTTTACCAGCTACCGCCTCCACCACCACCAAAGCCCCCGCCTGAAAAACCACCTCCCCCACCCATGCCACCAGCACCACTATGCGTCGGTGTGGCTAAACTATGAATAGAGTTGTTAGAAAAATTATGCAGTGAGCTAATAAATAAAATAGAATTAAAATTTGAAAAACTTGAATCACTATACCAAGTTGGTGGAGTCTTATAAATATCTTTGAACTTTTCGGCCCATTGACTCTCTACACCGAAGACAATAGCGTAAGGCAAAAGTTTTTCAAAAGTTTGTGGATCTTTGCTTGGTGCATTATGAAACTCCAAACGATCTTTTTCAGCCACCTGCAAATATTCTTTCAAACCTAATAGATATTCTTTGGTCAACACGCCACTCTGAGTTTTTTGGGGCATCCAGCGAGAAAATATCACCACGATCAAACCAGATAAAATAATAGAACCTGTCCCCCAAACACCAAATAAAGCAAAAGCTGGCAAAGCCACAAAAACTAAAGCTAAACCTAAAATTAATAAACCAATTTTTTGACCTTGGCCAGTGTTGCTATAATATTTTTCTGTTTTCAGTAAGGTCCAAACTTCTTTTTTCCATTTTTCTAAATGCTTATAAAAATCACCTTTTAAGTCAGATATTTTTACTTGCTGTTTCTCATCTATTTCACTAAATAAAAATGCTAATAACTCACCCTGATAATTTTTTAAACTTTTATCGCTGTCTTTTATTTTTTCTAAGATAAAATCTTCCTTACTAAACAAGCCCGATTTCGGCTGGCGGATAATTTTCAGATAGCCGTGAGAAGCTAGATATATTATCTCAGCTGTTAAAAAAGTATTATTAAAATTCTCATAAACAATGGCTCCTACTTCTGCTGGTCGCAAATCATCTGGTACGTCATATTCCGCAATGATATTGCCCCTGCCTTTGGGATCACGGCCTTTTTTGGACCACCAAGAATACATCAAGCTAAAAACCAAAATTGGCCAGAGCAAAAACCAAGGACTACCCCACAATCGCTTGGCTAGAGCTGCCTCTTTGGCTGCAGTTAAAGCTTTGACAGCCGTTTCATCTAATAGGCCTTTGGGTAGCTGAGCTAAGATAGTCAAAGCCTGACCAACCGGCAAATCAGACTGCTGAACACTCAAGCCCATTATACCTTTTTCATCACTATCTAAACTTAAATTTTGACAAGCCGTCTTCAGACCACGAGCCCCACTCCAACACTTAAAAATTGACTGGGTGCTACTAGCTGCTGCTGGCAAACTCAAAGTAGCTTGTGCTTGCTCAATGGCTACCGGCCAATCTGTACCAATGGCATTCCAATACAATTCATCATAAGTATCAAAAAACAAAATCGCACCTTGTACCCGATAATTAATCACATAGGTCTTTTGCCCACTGACATACTGCTTGGCATCACCGATTCTCAGCACCAAGTAATCACCTTCTTGTTCACTAGTATACTTGTAAGCCTCGCCTTGCTCATCAGTGACGCTGATATTATCAATACTGGTAGAAAAATCTTCAGCCTCACCTTTGTAGTAAGTCGGTATTTGTCGAGAAATGCCGTGCCTTTGTTCGTCACCAAAATCATAATCAATTTTTTCACTGACTAATAAATTAGCTTCTTTATCAAGCTGTATATCAACTTGATAATTGCTAATTTTTTCTTGCGCATAAATAGTGCCGGCAAAAAATAAAAGGCCCAAGAAAAAGGTACTGGCCAAAAATAGGTTTAGTTTATTCATAATGTATAGATTAGTGATTAACTAAATTCTATCATAAGCCCTCAAAAAGTGGTATACTATTGATATTAACCATCTTAAAAAACAAAAAAATGGAGCCAATCATCAATCAACAAATGCCTATGCCAGAAAACAAAAATAAAACTTGGCTGTGGATTATTATCGTGCTTTTAGTAGCCGGACTAGCTGGTGCTGGAGTTTACTACTGGCAAAATATGGAAGCTAAAAAATTAGCTACTACTGCCGAAGAAAAAGTGCGTAGTGAAATGCAAGTTAAAATTACTGAAGCGGAAAGTAAACTAGCTGAAGCACAAAATATAAAAACAACTAACTGGTATAGTGATTTTATTACAAAAATAACCCAACTAGACATTGCTAATATTTATGACCCAAAATGCCAAAAATTGATCGATGGTAAAGAAGTTTCAATTAATTGTACAGATGGAAAAATAACTGAAAATATGATTAGTGAAATATACTATACCAATGCCCTCTCCTACGTGGACATGGAACCTGTTTACAACCAAATAATGATTGCCTTAATACCTGGTAGCTATATGGGTCCTGGTTTTAAATTAGTAAAATATGACATCAAAAACGGCAACATAACTATTGCAGATAGGGAAGATGTCAGTGGCGGAAAAAATTCAAGCTGGTTTAAAATAATGGATAATAAAATGCCCACGGCAAACAAAAAGGATACTTATTTATGGTTCAATCCACCAAATAAATTTTTATCTGTCAACGATAAAAGTATTGAATTAATCGGCACTAGCGGAGATGCGGGTTGTGGTGTTAGTAGTACTTATATATATGATATTGAAAAAAATTATATAAACGTAGTTAAATCTTGCTCTAAATGCGAGGGCGAAAAAGAAGAGTGCACTCAATTTTAAAAAAATTTAATGTCAAAAATAACACTTACATCCTATGGCGCCACCCAGGAAGTCACTGGCTCCTGTCACCTACTCAATGTAGATGGCTTTCGCTTGTTGATTGACTGCGGACTATATCAAGGCGACCTCAATAATTATTTCAAAAATTGGGAAGAGTTTGGTTTCTCAGCTAAAAATATTAATGCGGTCATTTTGACTCATGCCCACCTAGATCATTGTGGTCGTCTACCCAAGCTCATCAAAGAAGGTTTCCAAGGAAAAATATATACTACTCCTCCGACAGCCAAGCTAGTAGAAATAGTCCTAGCTGACAATCTGAAAATCATGTCTGAAAAAATTGCTCACAGTAAATATCAACCTCTCTATAGTGCTGCTGACTTATCCAACACCAACAAAAAATTCCTACCAGTTGAATATGGTCAAAATTTTAAAATCAATGACAATATTTCCTTCACCCTCCACCAAGCTGGACACATCTTGGGTGCAGCCATAGTCAAGCTAAAAATATTTGGCAAGACTATCATCTTCACTGGCGACATTGGCAGTGAAAATATGCCTCTAGTCAAAGACATAGAATACTTTGACCAAGCTGACTACGTCATCATGGAAAGTACCTATGGTGATAGACTGCACGCTCAAGTCAAGAACCGTGACGCTGTCCTCATCCAGGCCATCCAGCGCGTCACTGCTCAAAACTCGACTCTAGTCATGTCAGAGTTTGCCATTGAGAGGGCTCAAGATATTTTGAAAGTCCTGAATGACTACTACGAAAAACACCTCGACTTCCGCGTACCAGTCTACCTCGATAGCCCCATGGCTGATGTGGTCACCAAAGTCTACAAAAAATATACTAGCTATTTCAATGACGCAGTCCAAGATTCGTTGAAACGCGACCGTGATATTTTTGATTTTCCCCACCTGAAAATAACTTCTGAATCCAGATTTTCCAAAAACATCAATACTGCTCAGCCACCAAAAATTATCCTGGCAGGCTCAGGCATGGCCGATGGCGGTCGCATCATCCATCACCTGGCGCAATACGCTTCTGACCCAAAAAATTATATTTTATTTATGGGCTTCCAAGTACCTGGTACTTTAGGCCATCGTTTTACTAGTGGCGCTTTTGACTTTAGCTACTTGGGTAGAAAGGTGCCAATTCACTGTGCAGTTGATCAAATCGATGGCTTCTCAGCTCACGCTGACCAAGCTGGCCTGATGAAGTGGGTCGGTCATTTCCAAAACCAGCCAAAAATATTCTTAGTCCATGGCAATCCAGAGGCTATGACTGTCCTAGCCCAAAAAATAAATAATGAACTCAAGTTAAAAGCTGATATTTTGCTCAGGCAAACTAGTGTGGAGCTATAAATCGAGCTCAGCTTGATAAAACAAAAACCAGCCCTTCGCGAAGAGCTGGTTTTTTTATTGTCTTCTTTTGTTGAGTGGATTCTCCGGCTCAAACTCCTGCGTCTCAGTCTTTTTCTGCTCCAAAACTGGATACTTGATAGGGTCCAAGTCTCCCACATAAACTACTGGGTCAACCAAATCATGATCTGAGACTTTACGCTGAGCAGGCACCTTATTGGTTTGAGGCCTATTATTACGTGCATTACGTGGCCGGCGACCTTGTTCTTTTTTATGAAATATATTAGCCATATTTATTTACTATTTTTATGCCCCTATACCTTAGCAAAAAAAGCTTAAAAACACAAATTTCATGGCTGTTTTACTTATCCACAAATATGGATTATAATAAAAAAACCTGAAAAAAATCAGCCAAAAATAAAAATTTGTGAACCCTACATCTTGTGTGCTATAATATTTTAGACCACTACATGTTGTGTGTGAAAGGCTGATATTATTTTTTTGTCTTTAAAAACTCAACATTTTTTATAAAAATAAACTTAAATATAAAAATCCCATGCAAATCAAAAAAAGGCACGGTCACATCGAGGACCTCGATCTCCAAAAAATCATCAATTCACTGCGTCAGGCTATCGTAGCCTCAGGCCTAGAGGATAACCCTCTAGCCGAGCGCTTTGCTGACCAAACCATGAAGTACCTCAAGGCTAGCTACCAAGACGATGAAATGATCACTTCTGATGATGTGCGTAGTGCCGTCAACATTGTCCTCCTCGAAAACAACCTACCTCAGGTAGCCAAGCTATACTTCCAAAAACGCGGTCAAAAGATCGACAATCAAGGCAAAATATTCCACAGCATGGCTAAAATAAAAAAAAGAGATGGCACTATGGTCGACTATGACAAAAACAAAGTCTTCCAAGCTATCAACAAAGCTGGTCAAGCTGCCAATGAATACGATGAATTAGAAGCCAAAAAGCTGACCGATATCGTCAACGCTGTGCTTGAGCAAAAATTTGATGGCCACGATACTCCGACTGTCGAGCAAATCCAAGATGTCATCGAAATCATCCT
>JAUPVE010000040.1 GCA_030917205.1 Patescibacteria group bacterium
GATAATAAATTTTATACTGGTTATACAAAAAATTTAAATTTAAGATTTAAGCAACATAATCAAGGTAAAGTAGAATCTACTAAAAATAGAAGGCCTCTAACACTGATTTATTATGAAGCTTGTTTAAATCAACAGGATGCAACCAAAAGAGAAAAGTATTTAAAAACATATTTAGGTAAATTATTTATACATAAGAGGCTTAAATCTTATTTAACAGGGTAAATATGGAAAACAATATCGAACAACTCAAAAAAGACTTACAGGCCATGGAAGCTGAAATGCAACTACCAGAAGTCATGTCTGACAGTAAAAAGATAATAGAGCTTGGTAAAAAATACAGCGAGACCAAGTACATCTTGGATTTGTCTGAAAAAATAATCAAAACTAAATCTGACATGAATAGTCTCCAAGCATCACTCAGTAAAGAAACTGATGAAGAGATGCTAGTAATGACTCAAGAGGAAATTGATCAGCTACAACAACGACTAGCCAAGGACAGCTTTGAACTCGATGAAATCCTCCACCCCTTGGACCCTCGCGACAAACGAGATATTATTTTGGAAATCCGCGCTGGCACTGGTGGTGATGAGTCAGCCATCTTTGCTTCGGAGCTTTATCGCATGTACGCTCGCTTTGCTGAAAAAATGGGCTGGCAAGTCAAAATATTATCATCCAATCGTACTGGCTTGGGTGGCTTCAAAGAAATAATTGCCGAAATCACTGGCAACAATGTTTATAAAAACTTAAAATTTGAAAGTGGTGTGCACCGTGTCCAACGTGTACCGGAGACCGAAAAAGCTGGACGTGTCCATACCTCGGCAGCCACTGTCGCTGTTATGCCTGAGGCTGAGGAAGTAGATCTAGTCATTGAGTCAAAAGACATCCGCATCGATACTTTTTGTGCTTCTGGGCATGGCGGACAATCAGTCAACACGACCAAGTCAGCTGTCCGCATCACTCACCTACCGACTGGCACAGTCGTCTCCTGCCAAGATGAAAAATCCCAAGGCCAAAACAAAGAAAAGGCTATGGCTATTCTGCGCTCTAGGATCCTAGACAAAATGGAAGCTGATCATCACGAAAAACTAGCAGCCGAAAGAAAAAATCAAGTTGGCTCTGGTGATCGTAGTGAAAAAATACGTACTTACAACTTCCCTCAAGATAGACTGACAGATCATCGTATCAAACTAACTCTACACAACTTACCTATTATTTTGGATGGCGATTTACTACCTATCATCACTCCACTTCAACAAGCAGCCCGTGCCAATTCATGAATATAAAAACTCTTACTCAAATAGCTCAAAAACAATATCCCCTTGTCTCCCTTGGAGATATAGAATTATTGTTGGCCAAAAGTCTACACCGCACACTAAACTATCTTTACAAAAATCCAGAAAAAATACTGAATCGCTCTAGCCAATCTATTTTTTGGCGCCTACTAGCTCGACGTCAAAACAACCACAGCGTGGCCTACTTACTCGGTCACAAAGAATTTTATGGCCTAGATTTTCTAGTCAATAAGCATACTCTCATCCCCCGTCCTGATAGCGAAGTGCTAATCGAAGAGGCTCTGAAGTATTTAGAAGTAAATAAACTAAGCTCAGCTAAGGTCATAGACATCGGCACTGGTAGTGGCTGTCTGATCATCTCTCTAGCCAAAAATTACCAGCATCAAGCGGAATTTTATGCAGTGGATAACTCTGGTCGAGCTCTCAAAATAGCCAAAACTAACGCTAGAAAACATCAGCTAAAGCACCAAATAAAATTTATCAAATCTGATTTATTAAAAAATGTCCCTGAAAATAAATTTGATGTGCTCTTGGCGAATTTGCCATATCTGACCAAAAAACAATTACGAGAGCCCAGTATCAAAAAAGAGCCTCTCCAAGCTCTTTACGGCGGTCATGATGGTCTATATTTTTATAAAAAATTACTCAAACAATTACCAGAATATTTAAATAAAAAATATTTGATACTACTAGAAATTGACCCTGAACAAGAACTCGCTATCCAAAAAATGGCTGAAAATTTATTACCAAAAGCTAAACTAAGTATAGTCAAAGATTTGAGTCAGCAAGCTCGAGCTTTAAAAATTGAAAAATAATTCCAAAAAAATACCAGCCCCTCGCGAGGGGCTGTGTTATTTTATTTCTAGAATATTCTCATCATTGATAATCTGCACCCAAGTATGACCAGACAATAATTTTAACTGCTCTGTCCCCTGCTCATTAAAAAATCTCGTGCGATTATTAATATATTTCCATTGGCCAGACTGCTGACCAAGGGCATTAAAAATATAAACCTTACCGCCTTTTTGAGTATCCATAGAGCGACGCTCGATGTCAATCAACTGGGAATCGACTACCTGGACAATGACATTACTAACGGCTGCCTGATCACCAGTATCAAAGCTAAACTTTTCATCATCCTGCCAACGCTGATATTGCTGTAGGGCATTATTGAAGCGCCAGTTAGCTTTGTAGTAATCCTCTGAATACTTGATAGTAATCTCTGGCTTTTGAGTCTCATCAGGAGCTGGTGTATCCACATAGTGCCACAAGATGTTGTTACTGGAGCTAGCATTACTAGATTCTACTTCTTTTATTTCTCCGGCTCGCAACCAATTGGTGGCTGAAGTAAAAACATTACTCGGCATTTTTAATTTTTGATCACGCCAAAAATATATTTCACCAGCACCGATTTGGTCAACATTAGTAAAATTGTACTTTTTGATATCAGCTAAAGCCTGAGGACTGCCACCGACATGCATGTAGATACCGCCATACTCCTGGGCCCAATCCATATAGTAGGAACGTGCTGAACGTACTGGCCCGACTTTTTCCGCTGTATTATTTTTATCAAAAATAGCTAGTAATCTAGTGATATTACTTTCCGCTAGTGCCTCATAGATGATATCAGCCTGAGCGAGTCCAGCCTGTGGCCTGACAGTGTAGGAATTATCAATCATCACAGCCACTGGAAAATAAGACCAGTTTTCATTGCTGACTACTTGGCCATTCAAGGGATGACGTAAAGCATTTTGAGTACTAGTAGTATTGGAGCTGGATACTTGATTGTCAGTTGATTTTTGACGAGAAACAAAAAACAGCTTAAGTAGTCCGGCTAAAATTAAAATAACTGCCAAAACAATGACAGTTATTGCCAAATAAATTTTTTTTTGGCGACTAAGCATGGATTATTTTATTTTTGTCTAAAAAATTATTATTTTTTGTCAGCAGCTGGAGTAGCAGCGGCTTTGTCAGCTTCAGCAGCTGGAGCGGCGGCGGCCACAGTACTTTCAAGGGCCACTTCTTTTCTTGGTACAACTACATCAACTACTTTATCAAACTTGTTGTCCAAGATTTTCACTTCTTTGGAGACTGGCAAGTGTTCTACTGTGATATCACTACCGATACTAGCTAACTCACTCAAATTGACTTCGATAAAAGCTGGTAAATCTTTTGGTAGGCAACTAACTTTGACTGACTGTCTTTTGATTTCTAGCTTACCACCTTGTTCACGGACAGCTTTGGAAGTACCGCTGAATTTCAATGGGACAATAGTAGTAAATGGTACTTTTTCATCAACAGCCAAAAAATCCACATGAATCAATTTGTCACTGACTGGATCTTTTTGAAATTCACGAATAATTCCTGAAATAATCTGACCATCCAAATCTAAATCAACAATTTGACTAGTACCAGCTGTGTTAATAACTTTTACTAAAGTATTGTAGTCAGCACTAAACAAAACTGATTCTTTTTTCAAACCATAAACAGCACCAGGAACACCATTATTGTTTCTAATAGAAGACAATAGGCTGGCCTTACCTTTGGCTCTAGCTTTTACAGTTAATTTCATTTCGGACATAAATTTTGCTCTTAAAAAATAAATATAGTGGTACTATTTAATCATAATGCCAATGAAAAGTCAATACTACCTATTCCTCACATAGACACTTTGGGCCATACCCAGAGCAATCATCATAGACCATAAGGAGCTACCACCGCCAGAAACCAAGGGCAAAGGAATACCCGTCACCGGAGAAATACCCATATTCATACCAATATTGATAAAAGACTGGACCAAAATCATGGCCACCACACCCAAAACCAGATAGGACCCATGATCATCTTGGGACAGGCCCATGATGGCAAATAAACGATAAATAATGAAAGCTAGCAAACCCAAAGTTAAAATCACTCCCAAAAATCCTAAATCCTCGGCAATAACGGCAAAAATAAAGTCAGTCTCTGGCTCTGGCAAAAAACGCAGATTACTCTGAGAGCCTAGTGATAGACCACGCCCAAAAAGCTGACCAGAGCCCACGGCTGTGATAGACTGCAAAACATTGTAGCCACTACCCTGGGGGTCAAGGCCAGGATTGATAAAAACTAAGAGCCGATCTTTTTGATAAGGGGCTAAAACAAAAAACCAAGCCGTCGTCACTACTACTAAAAAAAGAGTGGCTAACCAAATCAAATATTTTTTGCGCAAACCAGTAAATAAAATCATCACTAGCCAGACACCGACCATCACCAAAGATGAACCTAAATCCGGCTGTAACATAACTAGACCAACATATAGCAAAACTATCAAACCAGAAATCACTATATGCTTCAGCATGTAAAACTCTCTAGAATTATCAGAAAAATAGCGAGCTAACAAAACCAGACAAGCAATCTTGGCAAACTCAACCGGCTGTAAGCTGAATGGTCCAATAATAATCCAACCAGTCGTACCTTGGAGCTCGCGACCAAAGACTACTACAGCGATCAAAACCAAAGCAAACAAAATATAAATCAGCTTACTAAAAGTAGACCAAACTCTATAATTGATATTGGCTACTACAAAAAATAAAATTAAACCTAGCAAAATAAAAACTAGTTGTTTTTTGAAAATCAAAAAATCTGAAGACTCAATATTGAGATTCAGACTATACAAAATACTGGCGCTCAAGAAGAGCAAAAAAATCATAGCAAAAAAAAGCAGCCAGTCTAAACGGCGCAAGGAAATTAAAAAATCCCTCATAGTCTTAGTCTATCTTGATTGCCGGGAGTTGATTCGGTAGATTTGAAATTATTTTTATCTAACCAATTCAATATAGGCCAAACCTCTGCCCTGGTAGCTCGTGGCAAATTGTAAGCCCAAGTAGCTTCGATATTTCTGGTTTCTAATGATTTGAAATCTCTTTCATTGAGCTCGGCTACGCCGATGATATTATCATTTTCAAATAAAGCTACTTGCCAGCCAACTTCCCAAAAATTGAATAAAGACTTGTTCTGAGCCTGCCAAGAAACTTGAGCTGGCAAATTGACCATGGCACTACCCACTTGGACTGAGCTCTCCCCCTGATATTTAAGATCAGTGATTGGCCAAGATATTTGCGGTGTTTCATCAGTCAGTCTTTGCCAGCGGATATTATCAATCTCAATATCGACACTAGCAACTGGCGCATCGGTCTTATAGCCCAATTGTAGCAGTAGATGTTGATCAGCGGCATTCAAAAAAGCTGTCCTGACTGGCAAGGCTTGACCATTGATAATAAATTTATACTCCAAAGAAGAAGCTAACCAATCAGGATTAGGGTTTTTGATGGTCGCTACTAAATTATAAACACTATTACCTAGAGTCAGAGCACGAGCCTGACCCAACTCAATCTCTAGAGGAGCTTTGGCTTGATGATAATTTGACCAAACACCAGAGCTTTTGAAACTTTCAGAAATAGCTAGCCAGCTAGGTGCCTGAATATAGCGCACAACATTGAAAACTAAAACAGTATAAATACTGACAATGATCAAAATAGCCAAAATCCAAGCCAAACGAATAAACATGGCTTTGTGTTGCAAAAAATACATGCCACGATCAAGATCTTTTTGGGATAATGGTTGGAAATAATCCATAATTTAGTAATCACTAATATCATTATTATACTAAAAATTTCCCCTCAATACAAATGTTTGGCAAGCATACAAAAAAATGTTATAATTAGCTCATTAAATGTTTAAATAATACTTTCATGTTTGACACTTCAAAAGATGTATTAAATTTAGTCCTCAGTATCTCAATTTTTTTGGTTGCCGCCAGCTTATCTTGGCTGTTTTATCAAATGGCTAAGACTTTACACGCTATCAATCGTGTAGCTGAGGGTGTTGAAAAAATCGTCAGCTCTGTAGAAGAAAGTATTGAAAAATTTAAAGATAGGACCAGTAATATTGCCAGCTATCTGACTGTCGTTTTGAAAACCGGACAACAGATCTTGGAAATGTTCCAAAATAAAAGAGCCGCTCGTCGTAGCAAAAAAGACGCCGGGCCGGAATAAAACAAAAACCAAAATAAAAATCCCGA
>JAUPVE010000041.1 GCA_030917205.1 Patescibacteria group bacterium
ATTTCTGTGCGCTTCATACCCAAAGAACTATCTTCCTGTTCTATAATATAGTTCACATCAATTGGCGAAAAATAACTAGGCCAACCAGTCCCAGATTCAAATTTGGCTTCTGACTGAAAGAGAGGTAGATCACAGGCCGCACAATGATAAACACCTTGACCATTTTTTTCCCAAGCACAAGAAAATGGTGCCTCTGTCCCCTTTTGGCGCATCACGCTATATTGCTCAGGACTTAAGATTTTTTGCCACTCTTCTTCTGTTTTTTTTATTTTATCTAACATGACAAAATTATTTATTGAACAAAGTATAAAATAAACCAACAGCAGAAGCGGCCATCAGTACAAAAGTAAACCACACTAGACTACGAGATAATTTATTACCTCTATATTCACCTAATATTTTTTTATTGCCATTGATCCTAGCTATCACAAATAATAGTGGCACCGCTGCGATACCATTGAAGACAGCGGTAAAGACCAAAGCTTTAAAAGGATTAACACCAATAAAATTGATTAACAAGCCAACAAGGGTAGCCAAAATTATGACCGCATAAAAACCTTTGGCCTGACTAAATTTTCTATACAAACCCTCTTTCCAACCCATAGCTTCTGATAAGGCATAGGCAGCCGATCCAGCTAGAACTGGGATACCTAATAGACCTAAACCAATAATACCTATAGCAAAAATATCTTTGGCTATTTGTCCGGAGTTGGGAAATGACTGCACTAACGGCTCTAGAGCACGAGCAGCATCAGCGGCTGAAGTAATATCGGTAATACCATTCTTGAATAGCACCGAAGCCGTAGTGATAATGATGAACCACTGACCAATCTGGGCCCAAATCATACCGACAGTCGTGTCGATTCTCATGTTATACAAAAACTTTTTGACCCCGCGAGGCTTACCACCTTTTTGTGCTAGATTGTGATTGGCAATCTCCTCCTCTACCTCCTCACTAGCCTGCCAAAAAAACATATACGGTGTAATAGTCGTACCAAAGACACCAGTGATAATAAATAAATATTCAAAATTGAACTGAATATGCGGTACAAAAGTGGCTCTCAATATTTCTGACCAAGAATGATCAATAATCAAGGCAGTAAAAATATAGGCCACCAAAACAATAGCCAGCCATTTCAAAAATTTAACATACCTTTTGTAGCTGACAAATACCTCTAAGCAGACAATCAGTGCTGCGAAAAAAATAGCATAAAAAGCAAAAGGTAAATCCCAAACAAGCTCGGCAGCGCTAGCCATAGCCCCAATATCAGCCCCAATATTTATAGTATTGGCAATAACTACTAAAAAAACAACAAACCCTAAAACTTTTTTGGAGAAATTTTCTTTGACCACACCAGCTAGGCCCTGACCAGTGACTGCACCAATGCGAGCGCATGTTTCTTGGATAGCGATCAACAGTGGTAGTTGATAAAAAGAAGCCCACAGTTGTCCAAAGCCAAACTGAGCACCTGTTTGCGAATAGGTGGCGATGCCTGACGGATCATCATCAGCCGCTCCAGTGATAAGTCCTGGTCCCAAAATTCTGAAAAAACGACCTATCCTATTTGGTTTTTTATATTTCAAATCTTTTTCTTTATTTTTATTTTTTGGCATAATAGCTTGACTAGGTCTTAGCACAAAAGATTGCTTAGTTAATAAATCTTTTGATACTCTAAAATCTTTATATATAATATTGTGAATTAATTATTTTTTTCTTAAAAAAATCAATGAGATAACAAAAGCCACAACACAAACAACCAACGTAACAATGACACCACTATACTGTCCCCCAAAACCCTGTGATGATAGGTGCTTATACAAGATTCCTAGATAAGCCCAAATAAAAACAAAAAGATAGACACTATTTTTATCTCTCATCATTCTCAAAATACCGATGAGAGCTCCAACTAATAAAATAATACTGGTCCAAATATAATCAGCTATACCAAATCCATTCCAATTAATACTAACCAAAAATACCGCAATATTAGCAATAGTAGCTACCGTAATCCAACCAAAATAAACGCTAAAAGGCCAAGAAATAAATATTCTTTCTTTGTGATCAAACTTTTCCAGCCTTAAAATTTCCGCAATCTTGATCAAGCTCAATAAAATTATCAGCATGATAAAAACTGACATAACAATAAAATCATAGTGCCAAGAAAAAATCCAAGCAATATTGGCTAGCGAGCTAATAATAAAATAAGTATTAATTTTTTTGAAAAGCAACTCTCTATTTTTATTTTTTTGCCCAACACTAAACTGATAGACAACATAGGCGGCTAAGAGCAAATAAATCAGACCCCAAATAGAAAAGGTCAAGCCAGCTGGAGCAAATAGATTGGCGTAAGCATCGGATATTTGGCCAGTACCTCTATTATTAATAGGTAAAGCATTGGCTAAAATATTTACTACTACCATAGCCAAATAAGAAACTCCTGCTAAAATTTTCATAAACATAATTTGATATTAAAAAATAATAACTTCTCTATATCTGAGTATACCAAAAAACTGCCTTTTTGGGCAGAGTCTGATGATAATTTCATTTTTAAAAAAATCTGGCGGTGGGAGAGGGATTTGAACCCCCGATACCCTTACAGGTATACCGCATTTCGAGTGCGGCGCCTTCAACCAGCTCAGCCATCCCACCAAAAATTTAATACAAATCATCTTAATAATATTGTTTTTTGGCTGTATTGTAAAGTCAAATACTATAGCCTATAATAAATGGGTTGGACCATTAGCCCTGCACTAGTTTAAAAACCCGGCCGTCCCTGTTCCTGACAACCTGAAGGAGCTAGCATGCTTCTGCAATTGACTACGCACCGCAGTGAAATCATGTTCCAGGCGCACAATGGCTACGTCACCGAAGTTGATCTGCCAAAAGGGACTTACACCTTCGAGCTGATTGATAACCCCATCAATCTTGATGGAGATGCCTGGATCATGCTCGAGCAGACTCATCTGAGTAAGCTAGGTTTGGATTCCGACGCCATTGTCGGTATGGCCTACACACATGTCGCCATCCACAACAACATGGCTCTGAGTATGAGCTTTTACGACCCCAGAGGTGTCATGAATGTTCGGATAATCGCGCCGAGCGTAGTGGAAGAAATACCAGCCTTGACTGAAGTATCTCAAGCAAGTAAAGCAAGGCTACCAATCGTCTCTACGCCGCCGTGCATCATATACCCCCGATTCATCCGCTATGATCGTGCCGGTCGTCATACGACTAGCACCATGGTGAACCATGACAGACGAAGAAAACTTCATCCCGCCGCCCGACGCGCCTGCTAGTAGAAGCCCAGCTTCAAAAACCTGCCCCTGGCCACCGAGACTCACATCGGTGGCCCTTCTTTTTGCTCAAAAAAAGGCGGAGACCATCAAAAGACAATCTCCGCCAAACATTATCGAAAGGCAAGCGAATTCCCCTGAGGGAATTCAGGACACCCGTTCTGCGAGCTCAGCCAGCGTTTTCCTGGCCACACCTTCTGCTGGTTCGATCCAGATGACATTAGAACAAGGCAAGACCTTGTAGGTCTCCTGGCAGCACACCACCACTACTCCCTCAAAACCGGCTGCTCTGAGCTCAGACAAGAAGTTCTCCCCGATGTTGGGCAGTACTCCAAAGCCGCTACCCAGTACCACCAAGCTAGGTTTGAAACTCATGATATCATGAATGAGCGAAGGGAAATGCATGTTGAAACGCACAACCAACAAACTGAAAGACAAGACTTCCGGCTCTCCTTTGGTCAGTAGATCCTTCATGCTCCGAGGATCTTTGTCGATGGCTATGACGGTGCAACGAGACATGACTACCTCCCTGATGGCGACCAGAACATTTCGATAAACACATGAAGAGAACAGAACAGACAATTATTCTAATAAAATAATTCTTGAAAGTCAATAGAAAAACAGCCCTTAAGACTGTTGATTGGTGCCGAAGAGGACCTGTCTGCCGGCAGGCAGGGATTCGCCACCGCCGGCAGGCGGGGTCCCGCCCTTGGCGGGAAACTCCTAGATAATTTTATTGGTGCCGAAGGGGAGATTTGAACTCCCATGACCTTGCGATCACACGGCTCTGAACCGTGCGTGTCTACCAATTTCACCACTTCGGCTTATAAAAAATAAAGTGCAATTATTAAATGTGACTTAGACTAAACTGAGAACCAATTTTCGTAGTCGAGCTTAGCTCGACGGAGATCCCGCGATGAGCGAAACGAAATGGCGGGGCACCACTTCGGCCTATAAAATATAATCTACTTAATTTTATTTTCTTTTTATTTCTAGCCACTCCGGCACATCTACAAAAGTGATACTTTTCCAAGAGTCTACTTCTGCCTCTGTGACATTGTAATAAGTTTGATAAGCATTCTCCACACTACCATGGATGGCTTTACTCCAATCTAAATTAAGTTGACTAGCTATCTTTTTTAAAATTTCTTCACTCTGCCCCTCTAGCTCTACAAAAGTTGGCAACCAAGGCCAAGTATCTATCGTCACCTCTACTCCCTCCAGATCCCATCTTTCTCTTTTTGTTTCTTGATATGATTTATTCTCTAAACCTATAACCGAAAGTAAATCAGAAATTTTTTCAAAATCTTCTACTATTAGAGAAAGTTCTTTGGTGCCATCTATTTTTCTATTAACTAATTGCTTGTAAGCCAAAGTTATTTGATCACCTTCGTCACGCACTCTGATCCAAGCACCAATTTTTTCTAAACGACTATCAGGATAATCAAAATTTTTGCGACGCATCAATCTTTCTTCATGAACTAAAACAGCGCCATTTTCTTTTAAGGTATTTCTTAAACCTTCAGTATCAATATCCAAAAATTTTGCTTCAATTTCTACTTGCATACAATTTGATTGGTGGACCGTGCCGGAATCGAACCGGCGACCTCTGCAATGCGAATGCAGCGCTCTAGCCAACTGAGCTAACGGCCCTCACTAATTGTAAATTGACTAATAGAATAATAGATTAATAGGCGCACAATCTCAATTACCAATTAACAATTAATCTATTAACAATTATACTGGTCGGGGTGATCAGACTCGAACTGACGACCTCAGCGTCCCGAACGCTGCGCGCTAGCCAACTGCGCTACACCCCGATATTCGCTTATTCTAGCAAATATCTAAACTTAACTCAACAAAAATCATCACCTAAGTGATGATGCATACTACAATAAAACAGTGACTTTGTAAATAAATACCTCAGTCGACAGCGCAAAATTTGCACTGTCTCAAAAGTATTTATTTCTTGGCTAATTTACCACTGGTCAACAGCACATACAAGGCTGAAACACCAACCAAGCTATAAACAATCCTAGATAATACACTAGCTTCACCAAAAATGGTTGCCACTAAATCAAATTGAAGGAAACCAACCAAGCCCCAATTCAAACCACCGACAACCAATAAGATAATAAATATCCAATCTAAAATGTTTAATTTATTCATATTTTTGTTAATTAACAATTATTTAAATTCGACCTTTATTTATTTATAAAAAAACTAATCAAAGATTGAAAAGTGATAATTTTTGACATGAACAAGGCGCCCAAGACAATCAAGACTGCACCAAGAGCTGCGCCCCAAGTAAATTTTTCGCCTAAAAATATCACCGCTAAAATAAAAACAAAAACTATACTCAGACGATCAATGGCTGAGGCAGTAGAAGCTGAGCCTTCTTTGATGGCGTAAAAATAAAACAACCAAGATATGGCTCCCGCTATGCCACTCAACACAATAAACAACAAAGCTTTACCCTCTATCGTGTTCAATAATGCAGTTTTTTTTAATGATAAAGAAACCAAAACTAAAAATGCAGCCATGATGACTGAGCGAACTGTGGTCGCCAAAGTGCTATCGATATTTTTTAAACCCATCTTACCAAAGATAGCCACCAAGGCAGCAAATACCGCTGATAACAAAGCGTAAATAACCCAAACTTGCATAAATTTTAAAAAATTAATTACTTATTTTCGGTCGAGCTGAGCTCGATTGGTCGAGCTGAGCTCGATGGAGCGAGTGACGGGATTCGAACCCGCGATCTCTTGCTTGGGAAGCAAGCATTCTACCAACTGAACTACACTCGCCTAAATCTCACCCTCTCGATCATTTTAACATATTTAAGAAAAACAAAAAAACTGCCCGAGCAGTCTTTTGATTTTTATTTGATTGGTCGTCCCGCTGGGACTCGAACCCAGGACCCCGACTTTATAAGAGTCGTGCTCTAACCAGCTGAGCTACGGGACGATGATATTAAAAATTTTCTATAACCAATTTTACTAATTTATTACCAACACCAGATTTTAAAAATTTTTC
>JAUPVE010000042.1 GCA_030917205.1 Patescibacteria group bacterium
GTTGAAAACGATTACCAAATTCATAAATATTGTACTGATTATAGCTATTTAAGATATCAGTCAAAATTGCCTTGGAGCGCATTTCATTGGCACTAGATACAACTAAACGGATATTGACCTCTAGACCGGCCTTGGAAGTCTTCTCTTCCATGCCTTTGGCTCGCTCTTGCTCCATCGCTGACAAAGGCTGTTTTAGATCTTCTGTTTGCCTTATTTTTTCATCAGGTTTGGCACTAGTTTTGAAAAAAGAAGCAAAAAATCCAACCGTTTTCTCGGCTTGGGGTAAAAAACCAGCTCCACCTACATCTTTCATGGCCTGTGAATAAGTCATGCCCTTGTGCATTTTTTGGGCTATAGTACGGCCTCTTTTATGCCACTTTTTGGGAGCAGAGCGAAAAACATACTGTATGGCCGCTCCTTCACCGGGCACTAGTTTACTCAAGGCATTAGTAATGCCTTCTTGGGGATCATTTTCAAAACTACGATAAGTTTTTATGGGTAAAGTATAATCACTAGTAAATTTCAGATAGCCCGCCATGACGCTAGAGTTGGCCTGAAAAATATTATAATCAGTCACTTCTTCAATATATATTTTGGGATAGACAGCTTGCAATTGACCAATAAAAAACTCAACAAATTTATGCGGTATAGCGGCATAAAAATTGATCACTCCATTTTCAGAGACTATGTCCAAAGAAAATATTTCTTTGGGCTGACCAAAAAATAGCTTCTCTGCCTTGAGTCCAGCAATGGCTGCGAAAAAGTTTTCTATTTTACCTAAAGTTTGTTCAATATATTGTTTTGACAATTCCTCTTTTTCTTCTTTGGTATATCTAGGAATTTTAATCAATAAAATAGTCAGACCCAAACTTTTGTTAGTCTTATTTTTATTATTCCTGATCAAAATACTAAAAATAATCAGGGAAAACAAACTCAGTATAACTAAAGAAATGAAGGATTCTGTGCTGATTTCCATTTTTATTTCTTAATAGTCAATTTCATAATTCTGTCAGCTTTTATTTTGGCTTCTTGCTCCAAATAAAAACGATTGACATTTGGTATCACCCGCAGCCAAGCAACAATCAAATTAACAATTTTTTTCAAAGGCACACTGCCTTTACTGAGTAATTTTACAATCTGACGAGATGTTTCTTCGCCACGCTTCTTGAAGGCAATCTGTTGACTAACATCTAAAGATAAAAAGACATTGTCCATATCTTGTGCCAATACTTGCTCTACTTTTTCCAAAATAATTTGTTGATCAGAGATAGCTAGATCTCCGCTAGCCTGCTGGATAGCCGTATTAGGATCTAGACTCGGCAAGACATGGCTGGTCTCAGAGATTCTTTGGGGTGATTTTTCTGATACCTGCTCAGTGGCATTAGCAAAATCAGCGTTAGCAACGCTTTCTACTTTAGGTACTTTAATTTCTGGCCGAACATAGCCGTTCATGCTTTATATTATACCAGATTTTTCATTTTTAGATAAGTCTTTTTCTTTGAGTAAAGTATAGACTTGTTGGATGTTATAAATATTTTTCAAATAATACGCTGAGCTCTCTGTTTTGATAGTCAAATCATTGTCCTGATAGTGAATATTTTCAATGTCATCAATATTTATGGCTCCTCGCAACTTGATATTATTATCATTGATAAAAAAAACGTGCCAAATTTTATGTTTGGTAATGATGTATATTGTATTACGTCTCAGTAAATAGTTGGCAAAAAATATCAAGCTAATGATAAAAATAGTCAGCCACAAGAGTACTCCATAGCGACCAAGGTGCCAGAGTGGAAATAAAAAGAAAAAAATAGCCACTATAATAAATAGGTACCAAAAGTAAAAATATTTACCCTCGCGATTCATGATCACCAATCGCACTTCATCATTTGGAAAAAATTTGCTAAACTTATGAGGAGTTGGCATGCGATAAAATTTTTTTTATAATTTATTTAAATAGCTGTGAAAAAAAAGACACAAAAAGTAATCTGGATTATCTTGGCAATTTTCATGATATTTTCTATGATTGCCTGGACCGGACTCTAATCTCTCTTCAAAACGGCTAAATAAGCCTCTTGCGGAATCTCAACCTTACCTGATTGGGCCATTCTTTTTTTACCTTTTTTCTGTTTTTCTAACAACTTACGCTTTCTGGTCACATCTCCGCCGTATAGTTTGGCCGTCACATCTTTACGTAAAGCTGATATCTTGTCACCTGCTACTACCTTACCACCAATAGTAGCCTGTATTTTTACTACAAATTGTTGCCTTGGTATCATTTCTTTGAGCTTGCTGACAATATTTTTACCAACTCGATGGGCGCTATCTCTATAAACCAAGCTAGTGAGCGCCTCGACTACTTCCTCAGCTACCAATATTTCCATTTTGACCAAATCACATTTGCGATAATCCGCAAAATCATAATTGAGTGAAGCATAGCCAGCTGATGAGCTTTTTATTTTGTCATAAAAATCAACTAAAATACTGCTCAAGGGAATTTGATAACGTAAAATCAAACGATGCTCGTCTAGATATTCATTGCCGGTTGGTAAGCCATTGACTTCGGTAATATAAGACATCAAATTACCGATATATTGTGTTGGTGTCACTACCTCTATGTTCATATAAGGCTCCTCAATATATTCAATAGCACTAGGATCAGGCATTTCTGATGGTGTAGTCAAAACAAATTGTTCGCCATTACGCATTTTTATTTTATAAGCCACAGTCGGAGTAGTGACTATCAAATGTAAATTGAATTCTCGTCTTAATCTTTCTTGGAAAATTTCTAAATGTAAAAGCCCTAAAAAGCCACAACGAAAACCAAAACCTAAGGCTTGGGAAGAAGCTGGCTCAAAAATCAAGCTAGCATCATTTAGCTTTAATTTCATGATAGCATCACGCAGTTTTTGGTATTCACTGCCCTCTTGAGGGAAAATACCAGCATAGACCATTGGCTTGATGCTCTTGTAGCCTTCTAAAGCCGGTGTCTGAGTATTTCTCAAAATAATAGTGTCACCAACTTTAGCCTTATCAAGATTTTTGACGCCAGTGATGATATAGCCAATCTCGCCATTATTCAGGTGATCTGATTTTATCCACTGGGGTTTGAAAAAACCTACTTCCAAAACCTCGGTTTCCTCTTCGCTAAAAGCAAATTTTATTTTATCACCCTTCTTCACTTGGCCAGCAAAGATGCGGACAAATATAACTACCCCTCGAAACTCATCATAGACTGAGTCAAAAATCAAAGCTTGCAGTGAATCTGCATTGGTATTTTTTGGACTAGGTACTTTAGCAATTACGGCGTCTAGTATATCACCAATATTTTGTCCGGTCTTAGCAGAAGTTAAGAAAATATCTTTTTCTTCACAACCCAACAAATTAATCAATTCTTTTTTAGTCGCTGGTACATCAGCCGCTGGTAGATCAATTTTATTTATCACTGGTATGATGACCAAATTTTGATCCAAGGCTAAATATAGATTAGCTAGAGTCTGCGCCTCTACTCCTTGGCTAGCATCAACTAATAAAATCGCCCCCTCTACGGCAGCTAGCGAGCGAGATACTTCA
Organism: Patescibacteria group bacterium; assembly: GCA_030917205.1. Classification (GTDB taxonomy): domain Bacteria; phylum Patescibacteriota; class Patescibacteriia; order UBA1558; family GWA2-36-10; genus CALMZN01. The sequence continues at coordinate 3,574 of JAUPVE010000042.1, forward strand.
TAGGTGAAATCGACGTGTCCGGGTGTATCTATCAAATTCAATTCATAGCCTTTCCAGTCCATTCGAGCCGGCTGCAATTTTATGGTAATACCTCTTTCACGCTCTAGATCCATCTGATCGAGCATTTGATGTTTCATCTTGCGCTCTTCGACAGTATTGGTCACTTCTAACATGCGGTCAGCCAAAGTGGACTTACCGTGATCAATATGAGCAATAATACAAAAATTTCTAATTTTTTCCATTTTTTAGCAAATGCCAGCTTTGTAGCAATTTATTCTTTACTATCCTTACTTCTTCGAGTTTAAACAATATACTTAATATTAGGTAAATAATCAAGCCACAAAGACCAGCTAGTAAACCTTGAGTAAAAATACCAATAAATGTCCTGGTATTCAGTAAGGGGGCAATCAAATGTAAAATTCGATTAGTTACAAAGCCAGCGATTAAAGAATTCAAAGTGACGATTAATAAAACCGAGAATATTTTATTATTATCCAACAAATCCACCCGATAATACAAGACTAAATATAAAAGTAGCATGTTAATGATGCTACTAATAGAAAAAGCCATAGCTAGCCCCTGTACTCCAAAAATACCAGATAAATAAAAAGCCGTAATAATATTTGTAATAATAGATATGAAGGCTATATTAGTCGGTGTCTTGGTGTCACCCAAAGCATAAAAAGACCTAGCCAAGAGTGGTATCAATCCTTGAGCAAAAATAGAGATAGCAAACCAACCCAAGGTCTGAGCTGTGTCATAGGTATTATCCCAAGTAAAATTACCTGAGCCTAAGATGACTCTGACTATCTGAGCCCTGAGTACCACAATCAAAACTGATATTGGTAAGAGTAAAAATAATAAACGTCGAATATTTTGTGATAAATGAGTAGCAAATAAAGTGTGATTTTTTTCTAAAACGGCCTGAGAAAAAGTCGGAAACACAGCAATAGCCAGTGACACCGCAAACAACGAGATGGGCAGACTCTGCATATTGTTAGCGAGATTAAAAACCGCAATACTACCACTACTCAAGTGCGAAGCCATCATAGTTACCAAGACAAGATTGAGCTGACCGGCTGCCAGACCCAAAGTTCGCGGTACCATCAAGCGTAATATTTTTTTTAAATTCTCGTCAAAAACTAAATTTAATCTATAATGAAAACCATAGCGTCTAACCTCTGGTAGCTGGACCAACAAATGCATCAAGGCACCCAAGACCACACCCCAAGCCAAGCCACTCAAGCCAAGTCGTGGATAAAGAAAAATAATACCGATAATAATACCGATATTATAAAAAGAAGCCGCCAGTGAAAAACTAAAAAACTTTTTCCAAGAATTCAAGATCCCTCCCAAAACATTAGAAAAAACAAAAAACAATGTTGCCAACAACATTATCCTTGATAGCAAAATAGTTTGTGACAACTGCCAAGCATCAAAACCAGGAGTAATAATTTTGGTCATGGGCTCAGCAAAAATGATAGCCAAAATAACCAAAAAGCTAATAATCAATAAAAAAAAGTTTATAACTGAATTAGCTAAAACTAAGCCATCATTTTTATCCTTGTGCCAAGTTTTTTGAAATATCGGAATAAAGGCTGAAGTCAAAGCTCCTAACACAAGAGTGTTGAAGATCAGGTCAGGCAAACGAAAAGAAGCGTAGTACACATCAGAAACAGCACTAGCACCAAAATTCACGGCTATCAAACGCTCACGGATCAAACCCAAAATCTTGGCTAGGAGAGAAAAAAAGGCGATAATTACCGCCCCACCTGCTACTGAATTATTCAATTTGTGCCAAACTTTTTTTATCATATCACTCACTGGTCATCACTACTCCAAAATACTGGTCACGATCTAAAGTTTGATTAAAGTGAGTTTCATTATCTTGAACATGAACATTATTTTCAGCACTAGCTGCTTGCCAAATAATCTTTGAATCACTTGGTAAGATCACCTTTGAGTCCAAAATTGTCTGAGCTTGACCGCTTTGTGATTGGACCAATAAACTATAGTGATCAAAATGACGACTGCTAGCTAAAAATATTTTTTTCCAATCATTGGTCAATTTATTACCCAAATCCAAAGAAAATGGTAATTTATAAGTAATAGTCACTGTTTTGGTCTCACCGGGTTTCAACATCTGCCAGTTGGCAAATACGGTCCTATTGAGACTAGAAAAAATCTCTGTTTTGGAATCCTTGTCAATCAACTTACTTTCTTCTTTGAGTAAATCAGGATCTACATCATACTGCTTGTTATCAGGAAAATAATACTCAGGGACAGTATCAAAGCCACTAGCTGAAATCAATTGACTACCTTCTGGTACAAAAAATCTCAAATAAGAAACATTGGAGCCCTCCAGGCCTAAAAAGGGATTATCATTAGAACCATCGTGCGATCTAGTCACTTTGACTGTATTGGTCACTTCACCATTTTCACTGACCACTGCTTGGTGCTCAATCAGCTGATTGACATGCAAGTCTGTCTTGCCACCAGCGATATTGGTATTGACCACCCAGAGATAATCACGATCAGTCTCCATCATCTCTCCCCGCCAACCCAAATCACTAATTTTTTTATCAATACTTTGATCAGTAGAATATATTTGCAAATCTTTG
>JAUPVE010000043.1 GCA_030917205.1 Patescibacteria group bacterium
AATACTATCGACCGGATTGATCTCACGCAAAGTCTGCTTCACATCAGAAAAACTAGGACAATAATATTTATGTTCATGATTCATCAATTTCACTACATCGGCGCTAGACACTTGATCATGCATCTTGTCTTCTCGACCACGCACTTGATAAATATCACTGATGATGGCGTGATCAGCTAGCGTAAAGCTAGTGGCAAACTCTTTGAGTAAGGTCTTGGTGCGATTGTGATGATGGGGCTGAAAAATAGCAATAATCTTCTGCTCTGGATAAAAATCCCTAGTCGCCTGCAGTAAACCAGCAATCGCATCAGGGTGATGGGCGTAGTCAGAAATCACAATGTTGTTTTTCCAAGTGCCCACACGCTCAAATCTACGCCAAGTACTATTGAATTCGTGTAAAGCATTCCAAATTTGGTGTTGGTTCACCCCAATGTCATCAGCTATGGCCATAGCTGCCATAGCATTGTAGATATTGTATAAACCTGGGATGACTAAATTAAACTCGGCAAATTTTTTACTTTTTTTCTTGGTAGAAAATATTTGTTCGCCTTTTTTGATCACAGGACTAGCAAAAACATAATCCGCACTATTTTTTTGGCCAAAGGTCACAGTCTGTCCGCCAAAATTTATCTTAGCACTATTTTGATCATCGATATTCTTAAAAAATTTGCCGCCCTCTGGCAATTTATTCACAAACTCCTGAAAATGTTTTTTGATATCGTCTAAATCTTTGAAAAAATCCATGTGATCCTCAGCCACATTGGTCAAGACCAAAATCTGCGGATTGATCTCCAGCATGTGTGCTTGCCACTCACAAGCCTCGACTACCAACCACTCAGACTTACCAAAACGAAAATTACTCCCCCACTGTGGCACCAGACTACCAACAATGACTGTCGGATCTAAACCAGCCTTTTCCATGATCAGGCCCAGCATAGCAGTCGTCGTAGTCTTGCCATTGGTCCCGGCAATAGCAATAGTTTTGTGCTGTTTGCTCAAATAGCCGATAAACTCAAAATAGCTCAAAACAGGAATTTTGAGCTTCCGCGCTTTGACAAACTCTGGATGATCTAAAGGTAAAGCTGAAGTATATAAAAATAAATCAATATCTTTGGTGATATTGCTAGCTTTTTGTTTGTAATTAATGAGTACTCCCTTGGCCTCCAAGCGACTAGTCACCTCGGACTTGGTCATATCAGAACCAATCACTTTTTTATCTTCATGCAAAAAATAATAAGCCAAAGCTGACAAACCAATGCCACCGATGCCGGATAGATAAACTTTATTGATTTTTTTGATATCTAAATTCATTTTTACCAAATGTTTTGGTTGTTTATAGTACAATTTTTGACTAATTTAGTCAATCTAAAACTATTTTATTATACCACAAATGCAAAAAGACTGACACGACAACAATATAAAAACCCAAAGCTTCAGGAACCTTGGGTTTTTGTAATTGATGAAATACTACTAGTAATTTACGAAATATTTGATCTTGGCCTTTTCTTTCAACTCAGCAATATATGCTTGTGCTTCCGTATTGAGCTTTTCGGCCACCAAATCAGCCTTGATCTGCTCATTGAAAGTAGCTTCTTGGCCAGCTGGCACAGTGACTTGGTTGTCAGTGATATATTTGGCTATGTCTTCATCGGAAACCACAATCTTGTCAGCTAACAATTTTTCTACTTGTTTTTGTAATAAAATCTGTTTCTTTACTACATCTAGGGTCAAACCCTGCTGAGCCAAAGCTAATTCTAGAGTACCACCTTGAGCAGTAATGTCTGCCTCAATCTTTTTGATTTCAGCTGATACATCCTCATCAGAAACGACAACATTCTTTGATTTAGCTTCTATGGCGATGATTTTCTCTATGACCATAGACTCTAACAAGCTTTTGCCAGACTCTTTTTCTAGCATGGTAATGACTGACCAGCGACTAATAGGCTGACCATTGACTGTCGCGGCTATAAATAGTCCTCGACCAAGATAAAGCAAAACCCCCAAAACAATCACTATCGCTAAAATAATGATAGTTTTTTTATTTAATTTTTTCAGTTTATTCAATTTTTTCTCTACTTTTTTTTCAGACTCAGGGAGCTGCGTAGCCTCTACTTGGTCTTCTTTTTTGTCTTCCATTTTTTCCATAAAATAATGATTAAATTAATAATTTATTGAGAGTATAGTTTAACATTTAAAATAAAAAAAATAAAGGGCCGGTGCCTGAATTAGCCCCAGACTGATATTAGTAATTTTACTGAGACTAGGCTCCTCCAGCTCATCGGGTTTTGCTAGCTAAGACTAAACTGCTGACTTTTTTGAGCAGCCAAGCCAAAAAAATAAATAAAAATAAATATAAAATAGTGGCCAGCCAGGCTGGTAAATATTGATAAAATACATCATAGCGATAAAGAATCGGCCAATGTAATAAATATATCTCATAAGAATAAAAACCAAATAAAGAAAATAATTTTACATCAAATTTCTTCATCAAGAATATCAGTAAAATAGCAGACAAAGTAATCAGACTGGTCACTTGCTCTTTCAATGGCTTGGTGTCGACATTGGAATGATAAGCAGTATAGACAAAGATTGCTAGCAAAATAATAGCCAGAATATAGTAGCCGATCATATGACTAATTTTTTCATGATGGATAAAAGCTCTGACTGCTTTGACCAGACGACTCAGTCTATGGCGCTGAGCATATAGACCTCCCAAAAGCACACCAAGTGGAAAAGCCAGTAGATGAATCTTGAATAAATTAATAATATCTATGAAACGACTTGTTTCGTGCCCTCGCAACAAAAAATAAGAGCTCAAGTAAATAAATAGCGCTGAAGCCCAATAATATTTTTTGGAAAAAACCAAAGGAAATAAAAGATAGTAAAATAAAATAAAAGAAAAATACCACAGCGGTGAATTGATATCAGTGGCTAAATCTGCTGTTCTAAACCAACCAAGGAAAGACAAAGCTATATAAGACAATGAATAAGTGCGCTGTAAAACAAAATAATCTAATAACAAAAAGACTAACAGAACCAACCACATCGGAATAAATAATTTGGCTAAACGTTTTTTGTAAAACTGCCAAATAGTCAGCGGATGACGCATGGCACTAGTAGACAGACCATAGCCAGATAAAAATAAAAATAGATTCACCCCCACTCCGGCAGCGATAGAAAGCGGAAATAAAAAACGATGATCAGTCACTAGAAAGTAGCCAATATGACCAAAGAGAATCATAAAAGTAGCTAAACCTTTGAGCTCTTGAGAAACTACACTAGAAAAAAATTCTTGATGTTTTTTCTTTTTGGCCGACAAAAAAATAGCAACTATAAAAATTGCTATCACAATATAGGTCGAACTAATTACATTATCTATAGAAACTGTCATATATTATCTGAGCCCACAGTTGATAGCCCTCAGCTGAAGGGTGAAATGAGTCTGGGGAATAATATGCATCCTCATCTTGGACTTTTGACTGAAGAGAATTTTCTAAATCAATATAGGTCAAATCATAATCACTAGCTAAGCCTTTGATGATCTTATTATACTCTGTGGTCTGATATTTAAAATAAAAATTATAAGGTGGCCACAACAATCCATCTCTACCAGTATCTGGTAAGCCAATTATATAAATCTTGGCTGATGTTTTTTGGACTAAGTCATCCAAAATTTTAATATAATTTTTTCTGAAAACTTCTTTATCAATACCACCATGGACATCATTGGTGCCAATCAGTAGTGTGATGATATCAGCTTTGGCTGAGATAGCCTGCTCCAGCTGTCCGGAAACTACTTGGGCTGACCTAACACCTGGGACAGAAAAATTTTGCAAAATAACTTTTGTTTTTTTGTCCCTGGCTAAATCCATAGCCAAGAGATATGGAAAAGACTCTTCGTAGCTCTTGGCTCCCTGACCAGAAGAAAAGCTATCACCCAAAGCTACATACACTAAACTAGCTGAATCTCTCTCGATATCACCAATCTCATAAAGCGCCTGACGATCAAGGTATCTGACCGTACTATGACCCAATCGATAATAAATCAAAAAATGAGCTGTGTAAAAATAAAAGCCTAAAAATAAAATAACGCCAAAAAAGATTAGTAGTTTTTTATTTATTCTTTTCATACTTAATCTATTTAACTATAGCACAAATAAAAAACAATGGCACGAATAAAACAAAGAAAAAAGCCGCCTTGCGACTGTGCCTCAAAGCGGCTTTTTGACTGAGCTCAAAGCTCAAGTCGTGAGTGTGATTCAGCTGTATACGTCAAGATCCTTAGCATCAACCGAGATCTCTGCGCTGGGATCGTGCTGCTGCTCACTCGGCAAAATGCCGTAGTGATGGATAATGTGACCAGTTTTGCTAATGGACGCCTCCATGTTTCCAGTCATGACAAACTCATGACCAGACTTGAAGAGGATCTCGTCACCGTGATTGATATGCTTTTGCAGAATGCAACGCTTACCTTTGAATGCCGAAATGAACATACTGACTCCCTTCAGAGCGATCAGTAAATACTACACGAAGGAAAATATATATTATTCTTTAGCAATTTTTTTGTCAATAGAAAAACCAGCCCAAAACACAAGGAATCGGGCTGGCTAATAAAGTCAATAAAAATTAAAAGTTTGAACAATCAGCTAACATGCTACTAGGAAAATTGTATGAACTCAAACTACAAGGAATGGCTCCATTACCATCAAAAACAATCTTCCATTGAGCATTGACTTTGGTGGCCAAAAATATACCACCGCTCTGCTCGTCAACAAAAGTCACACCACCACGCAAGTGATTGGCCGTCTGCTCTTTGATACTGATCTGTATACTGCCTTGGTAGTTGGGAGATTTGGCGGCAAATAATTTTCTAATCTCTTCACTGACAGCAGATGCTGACTGCTCGGCACCTGGACAAGCGGCAAACTCACAATTTGGCCCACTACGACCAACATATGAGCCATCAGGACACTCCTTGGCCTCCATAGTACAGGCTACCTGCTCGTTTTGATTGTTATTCAGTAAGCCAGTACAACGCCAATTGACCTCGGCTGTATTTGTAGATTCGCTGACTACACAAGCTGGGCTACACCCCTCGCGAGTAGCATTGAGATTAGCATCAAACCACCAAGTTTTGGTGCCGGCATTGTACATCCCCGGTGCCAAAGACTCTCCTCCCTTGATACAAGTCTGCTCAGCAATCAATCTAGCAGCACCCTCACTCAGCATAGTACTTTTGGCTGACTCACTGATACGACCAGTCGAAGCATCATATTGGACGAAAATACTTTTGGCCACTGAAGCTTGAGTAGTCATAGGCTCATCTGGTCTGCGCTCCGCAAAATTGTAAACTGCATGGCCAGAGCGGATTTCTACTGTTTGGGGAGCAATACGATCACCCAAAAGCAAAGAGCTACTAGCATCGTAGCTACCATCACTATTTCTGATAGCCAAAGCAGCGTAATAAAATACTCCACTACCACCAGACTCTTGAACTAATAAAACAGCAGCATCCTCATCACCATCAGCATCAAGATCACCATAAACTGGCTCACTAAAAATAGTGACAATACTTTTGCTAGCCAAGTCCAAGCCATACTCCAGCTCTACCTTACCATTGACCAAGTCAAACTCTTGACTATCAATAGTATAAGAAATATTTTTCACATCCGCTGGTAACTCACCTGCCATATTGGCTGATTTATTTTTGACATACCATGAGATAGTAAAATATAGCAAAGCTATGATAGCCAATATAATCACAACGATAAATATAATCTTTTTTTTCATAATTTTTTATTCTAAGTTATTTTTATATTTTAATTTTGAATATATTAAAAATAAATACTACAACTCTCTGATACTACCAACCACCTTATCAATCAAGTCATCAATGTCAAAATTTTGTCTTTCATCGACACAGGCGGTTTGCTGAGGATCGTCATAGTTCAGGCACTGAGGATAGCGCAAAGTAAACTTGACGCTAATCAACTTACCAGCTCGCTGAGTGGTATAAATATAAGTAGTATAAGTACTACCAGCGGCGCCTTCACTCATAGCACTGATACAATACTGCTGATCATTGATCAGTCTCTCGCTGACACGACTCGCTTGGCTAGAGGTCTCCGGCGTAGTGACACAAGT
>JAUPVE010000044.1 GCA_030917205.1 Patescibacteria group bacterium
AGCAGACTAGGGGCTTGAAAGTCTACAATGATTCGGCTTCTACTACTCCTGATGCGGCTATAGCTGCTATACGGGCTTTGCCTAAGGAAAAAATAGTTTTGTTGGCTGGCGGTGTAGATAAGATGCTGGAGTATCCTGAGCTAGCCCAAGTCATCAAAAAACAAGTTGAGGCAGTTGTTTTACTAGATGGCAATGCTAGCGAAAAATTATTAAAAGAATTAAAAAAAGTTTCCTACCCAATCAATAAAATCCACTCTGCTATCAGTAGCTTGCCAAAAGCTTGGTCTATCACGAAGCTGGAAGCCAAAAAAAATAAAGCGACTGTTATTTTATTTTCGCCAGCAGCCGCTAGCTTCAATATGTTTGTCAATGAGTTTGATCGGGCTAGGCAATTTAATAATCTAGTGAAATAAAATTCATGGTCAGACGTGCCAGATTTAATTTAATTTATTGGCTAATAGAGCCATTTTATGCCAAGCGAGGAGCAGGGCATCAGCCTGACAATTTTTTGTTAATGGCTGTTGGTGTTTTGCTTTTTTTGGGTTTATTATTTTTATCTTCGGCTTCAGCTACTGAGTCATTTTATCGTTATGACGACACTTATCGTTTGGTCAGGCAACAATTATTACACGGTATTTTACCAGGCCTATTGGTATTTTATGTAGCCTTCCGTACTGACTATGTACGTTTACAAAAATTTTCTCTATTCTTTTTAATTTCGTGTTTTGTATTGTTAGGCTTAGTGTTTGTTTCTAGTTTCAATAATAATTATGGCTCGGCCCAATCTTGGATTGTCTTGGCTGGCATTTCTTTTCAACCAGCCGAGTTAGTAAAATTGTTTTATATTGCTTATCTATCTAGCTGGCTTAGCACTCATTATAAAGAGTTGCATAGCTGGTCTAGGGGCACTATTCCTTTTTTGATAATTTTAGGTCTGATTAGTTTACTGATTATCAAACAACCAGACTTTGGTACTTTGTTGATTATTCTCTGTATTGCCTTGAGTATGTTTTTTGTGGCCGGAGCTTCGGTCAAGCATTTAGTTTATATTATTTCTACTGGTATTGTCGCTTTTTTTGTGATGATCAAAGCTGCACCTTATCGTATGAATCGTTTTATTGCTTGGTGGAATCCAGATATAGACCCCAAGGGTATTGGCTGGCAATTGAAGCAGGCCTTGATTGCTATCGGTTCTGGTGGCTGGCTAGGTTTGGGCTTGGGTAATTCTCGGCAAAAATCTTATGTACCCATGCCTTCCAATGATTCTATCTTTGCGGTCATGGCCGAAGAGATTGGTTTTATTTTTTCACTGGGTGTGATTTTCTTGTTTGTCCTGGTTTTGTGGAGAGGATTTTTGATTGCCAAATATGCGCCAGATAATTATGCTAGATTTTTTGCTGTGGGTATTGTCGTGTGGATTACGGCACAAGTGTTTATCAATGTCGCTGGTTTATTACAAGTCATGCCCTTGACTGGCGTGCCTTTGCCTTTTATATCTCTAGGTGGCTCGAATTTGGTCGTCACCTTGATGGCTATTGGTATTTTGGCTAATATATCTAGACATACGACCGCTTAATATATGAATGAAAAAAAGCCTAAAATTTTGTTAGTTGGCGGTGGGACCTTAGGGTCAGTCAGTCCGCTTTTGTCTGTAGCCAAAAATTTTCCTGCCGAATATTTGTTTGTCTGTAGTCCTAATGGTCCAGAGCGTAAGATAATTGCTGCTAGTCAAATTCCTTTTGTTTCTTTGGATACCGGGAAACTGCGTCGTTATTTTGCCTGGCAAAATGTGGCAGATATTTTTAAATTAAAAATTAGTTTTTTCAAAAGTTTGGCTTTGATCAGGAAGTATAAGCCAGATTTAGTTTTGACGGCTGGTAGTTTTGTGGCGGTGCCAGTAGTATGGGCCGCTTGGTTTGCTCGCGTGCCAGTAGTTGTCCATCAGCAGGATATTGTAGTCGGTCTAGCTAATAAGATCATGGCGCCATTTGCCAAGGTCATCACCATCACATTTCCAGAGCAAAAAAATAATTTTAAAAATAAAAAGAAAATCGTCTTGGCCGGTAATCCAGTGCGTCTAAATACCGCAAGGCCAGTAGAACAAAAAATTATTTTGATCACTGGCGGAGGCTTGGGAGCTAGGGGCTTAAACGAATTTATCAAACAATTTATTCCATATTTAGCTAGCTTTTATCCAGTACATCATATCTTGGGTGCCGAAAATTGGGATCAAAAAGTAGTAGCCGAAAACTATACTCCTCACCAATTTGTGACCAGCGAAATGCTAGAGCTGATGAATAGTGCTGAGCTGATCATCTCGCGAGCTGGCATGCAGACTATCACTGAGGCGGCTCAGCTATCCAAAGCTTTGGTTTTGATACCCATGCCTGATAGTCACCAAGAGCAAAATGCTATTTTTTTAGCTAAGCACAATGCTGCTTATTTAGTGAAGCAAGGTCAGCATCAGATCATGGAAAGATATTTGGAGAAGTTATTAAATAGCGCTGATTTGCGTCAGGGTGTAGCTACAAATTTACATAATTTATTTCCTGAGCAGGCGATGGAAAATTATATTAAAGTAATAAAAAGTTTATTAAAATAATTAATCCTTAGTCATGAAAGTACCAGTCAGAAGACCGCGTTATCCTATGCCAGCTTATATCAAGCAAGCTTTGGAAGATAGTAAATTATATGAGACATATAAAGTGCGTCCGCCTTATCAACAAAATGATTATATAGCTTGGATCAATAGAGCAGTGCAAGAGCAGACAAAACAGAAGCGGATAAAACAAATGTTAATGGAGCTCAAGAAAGGCGATGTCTATATGAAGATGGACTGGAAGATAAAGAAAAAATAATTATATCAAAAAACCACTCCTTTGTTTGCGCGGAGTGGTTTTTTTATTTGTTATAGTTTTCCTAAATCTAGTCGATGAGTGAATTTTATTTCTTTGACAAAATCTGGCATGTGACTGATCAGGATAATAGCACCACCATATTCATCAATGGCTTTGGCAATGATCGGTATGTGACGGAAGTTGATATGATTGGTTGGCTCATCGAGGATGAGTAAGCCTGGTTTCATCAAGACTAATCTGGCAAATGATAATAAGCCTTTTTGGCCTTCTGACAAGTGAGAAATTTTGTGACCCATGAGCTCGCCAGTGATCAAAAATCCTGCAGCAATAGCCCGCATGGTAGTGATATCAGTACCATCGGCTGTGATGCTAGTCAATGAGTCAAAAACAGTTTGTTCATAATCCAAGGTAGCAAAATCTTGGCTATAGTAGCCGACAGTAGTGCCAGCTAAAATTTTAGCTCCTTCATTGGTTCCGTCTACCAGTGAACGCAAGAGGGTGCTCTTACCAATACCGTTTGGTCCAGAGATCAAGAGTCTATCTCTTTGGCGCAAAATCAAATCAACTTCTTTTTCGACTGGCTCATGATTTTTGATGACTTTGACTGAGCTAAGAGTGACTATAGTACCAGTGATGCCTTGGTCAGGGATAGTGAACTCACGAATAGTTTTGTCTTCACGACGGACATCAACTTTATTTTCCTCAAGGTCTTCAATTTCTTCTTTGAGCTTGCTAGCTAGCTTACGCATCTTACCACCTTTGTTGGCAAAGAAGTTTACTTTTTCTTTGTTGTCTTGAATTTCTTTTTCTAATTGCGCATTTTTTTTGCGTTCTCTTTCAATCCGCATGTTTATCTCTTCTACCACTGAGTAATAGTCACCGACATAGATTTCAGTTTTTTTGGTAAAGGAGTCTAAGTAAATAACGCCCTCAGTAAAACAATTTAGAAAATCAGCATCATGTGAGATGACAATAACAGTTTTTTCGTACATGATCAAAAAATCAATTAAGTGATCAATGCCAGCTTTGTCGAGATTATTGGTTGGCTCATCGAGTAATAAAATATCAGGATTTTGGATCAAAGCAAAAGCCAGGAGGATGCGAGCTTGTTGGCCACCAGATAGTTCACCAACTTTTCTGTCTAGAGGTACCGTCAAGTTGACGGCTTCCATGACTTTATTGATTTGGCTTTTGATATTACCGGGTACTTCTAGAAAGGCTTTGGCAAAGTAGTCCTCTATATTAAGACCCAAGTCAGCCTTGTCGATCATTTGGGAAGCGGTAGCAATACTAGCTTGGTTAGCCACAAAGACGTTGCCTTTGTTTGGCTTGATCTCACCTTTGATCAATTTGAAGATAGTACTTTTACCAGCGCCATTTTGGCCCATCAAAGTGATTTTGGCTCCTTGGCGCACGCTAAAACAAGCTTCATCAAGAAGAATTTTTTTCTCTAAATATTCAAAAGTGACATTGTCAAATCTTAAAGTTACTTCGCCGGCCATATTTTTTATATTTATAGTCTAAGAATAGATGCTATAATCTCATAATTTTGCTAAATTGTCAATGAGTCAGTGTTGTCATATTAGTAACTTTTATTTAAAAAATAGACTTTATTTTTATTTTGCTTATGTTATACTGAATATATGAATAAAAATAAACATATATTTAAAATAACATTTTTCATCATATTAATATTGTTCGGCATTTTTTTGTTTTTCTACGGAGGATATGATGATAGCCCAGGCGCTCAATTGTTGGGTTTTGTAGTAGCTGTGACTGGTCTTTTATTTTTAATAAAAAATAAGAAAAAGATTAAGGCCTAGTATTACAATTTATATTATTATTTTGATTGACCAAAGGCTATAATTTGCTATAATTATAGTCCTTTTTAGTATTAATTTTAGTAAAAATATGAAAATAAAAAGTATTGAAGCTCTAGAAATCTTAGATTCTCGCGGTAATCCCACAGTCGAAGCCACTGTGATTTTGGAAGATGCTTCTATTGGCTCAGCAGCTGTGCCATCTGGTGCATCGACTGGTAGCTATGAAGCAGTAGAGCTACGTGATGGTGATATGAAGCGCTACAATGGTTTGGGAGTTTTACAAACTGTCAAAAATATAGAAACTATTATTGCTCCAGCCTTGATTGGTCAAGAAGCTGGCGAACAAAAAAATATTGATCAACTGATGATTGATCTAGATGGCACAGAGAATAAAGCTAAGCTAGGTGCTAATGCTATTTTGGCCGTGTCACTAGCTACTGCTCGTGCTCAAGCTAATAGTGAAAAAAAACCACTGTATGAATATCTAGCTAAGTTCAATCCAGATTTTACGGGTGATTATTATTTGCCATTGCCCATGATGAATATCATGAATGGTGGTAAGCATGCCAACTGGGCGACAGACATCCAAGAGTATATGATTTTGCCAATCGGTGCCAAAAATATGGCCGAGGCAGTCAGAATGTGCGCTGAAGTATATTTTAATTTGAAAAAGATTTTGAAAAGTAAGGGCTATGAAATCAGTGTTGGTGATGAAGGTGGTTTTGCGCCAGCTGTAAAATCAAACGCTGAGCCATTTGAATTGATGAGTGAAGCTATCCAAAAAGCTGGCTACACACTAGGCACTGATATTATTTTTGGTATTGATGCGGCTGCGACTGAGTTTTATAAAGAGGGTGTTTATGAACTAAAAAAAGAAGCCAAAAATTTATCTAGTAGTGAACTAGCGGATTTTTATTTAGACTTATTAAAAAAATATCCAATCAAAACTGTAGAAGATATTTTCAGTGAAGATGATTGGCAAGGCTTCCAAGAATTTTTGAGTAAAACGGAAAACAAAGTT
>JAUPVE010000045.1 GCA_030917205.1 Patescibacteria group bacterium
CTGCGGATAAGAATACATAAAACTATAAGCTTGTATTTTTTTCAATAAATAATTATTTTTGTAGGCATAAAAAATTTGACCAATCTCCATGATGAGCCAAGCTGGCCAGAGCAGGATGATAGAAAAAATATGATAATTTTTTAGCATCACCCACAGACGATTGCGCTCAAACCAATAAACAGATTTCATGCTACGCTGAAATTCATATTTGTGATAAATCTGACTGTCTGGTATCAAATAATTATCATAGCCCAAAAGCTGTAAGCTCCAACCCAAATCTAAATCCTCTAAATAAAGAAACATGGCATCATCAAAAAGATAGCCCAATTTTTCCAAAGCCTCCATATTGATAAGCACTCCAGCTCCTGAAGCGTAATTTATTTTATGGATATCATAATGTCCCATATCCACTTGACCACTCTTGACGCCATAACCAAAACCCAAAAAGTGAATCTGATTACCCAAAGTATTTATTTTATTTTTGTCTGGCCAAAGATTAATCTTGGATTGTAAAGTACCAAATTTATTTTGGCTAGCATAATCATAAAGCGGCTGTAAAAAACCAGGAGTAATAACTGTATCTTGATTTAATAAATAAATATATTTGACGCCTATTTCTTTGGCATAGTAATAGCCCGTGTTATTACCGCCCACAAAACCCTCGTTTTTTTCTAATTTTATTAATTTAAAATTAGGAAAATTATTTTTGATATACTCAACACTTCCATCAGTTGAAGCATTGTCCACTACTAAAATCTCCAAATCAAAATCCGTATAATTTTCTTGATTTAATAATGGCAACAAATCTGGCCAATATTTTTGACCATTGTAGCTAACAATAATTACTAATACTTTATCTTTTGTCATCAATTTCTTTTTCACCTAAAGCTCTACTCCGCACCAATTTGGTAATTGACTCCTCTATTTTATTCATGCGCACAAATATTTTGAAAAGCAAATAAAATATTACTAGCACCGAAATATAAATCATCAGATCAGCTCCACGCGTGATACCCAAAGTCAAAGCTAAGTAGCCAGTACTATCGGGCACCCAAAATACCACCAAAACTGCTAGCCACAAAACCAGCCACCACGCAAAACTAGCGATAGTAATTTTTTGGGCCTTGAGCTGAGTATAAATACGCCAAAGATTCATAGCCACAAAAATAGAAACAATAATCTGCAAAGTTAACATATTATTTTTTTATAAACCAATCAATTAATATTTTCAAACCACCACCAAAACCCTGACCAAACTCACGATAAATAATAGTGACCGGCACTTCCTGAAAGCGCAAGTTGCACTTTTTGGTACGCGCTACTATCTCACTGGCGTGAGCCATAGCGTCTTGTTTGATCTCTATTTTTTCAGCTGCTAGCCTGTTCAAAGCTCGGAAGCCATTGTGAACATCGGATAATTTTAAACCAGTCAAAAGATTGTTGAGCCAAATAGCTGGCTTGATGATGAAAAATTTTTTCAACCAAGGAATCTGATTGGCTTGCAAAAATTTTGAACCAAAAACAATATCAGCCTTGCCCTCTATAATAGGTGTGATGACTTTATTTATTTCTTCAGCTAAAAACTGCCCGTCAGAATCAAAATGCACAATCACATCAGCTCCCTGACTGAGGGCATACAAAGTCCCAGTATAAAGCGCTGCTCCCTGCCCACGATTGATAGCATGACTCAAAACTGTGACTCCATGGCTATGAGCTATTTGCCTGGTCTCATCACTAGAACCATCATCAACCACTACTATTTGATAATCATAATTTTTCAGCGATGCCAAAACAGCCCCAATATGCTTGGCTTCATTGTAACTAGGAATAACAACAAAAACTTTCATCAAAAAATTATTTACGATCTTTTTTATAAACCATTATAATGCATAGAGCCGGCCGCTTTGAAAGCTGTAAATCTCTCAGGTGAAGGCAACTCTGGCCAAGTCTGATAAACAGCTTGCTCATAATTACTACTGCTTGGATCGGCTTTTAGATCACCAATCCTCTCTTGAAAAACAGCAACTTCTGTACTTTTTCTTGTTTCATAATTATCACTACTCAAACCCGCTCGTAATATAGCGTCAGCATTTTGCGGAGTATTCTCTGCTTGTGATTCTGGTGTTTCTATACTCATATCATTACATTTAATTTGATTAAAAATACTTCTCTAAAAAATGCATACTGATTGCTGCTTTCATAGCAGTTAATCTTTCTGGATCTGTTATCTCTGGAAAAGTCGACTTTATTTTATTCTCCAGTGCTTCACAGCCACCATTACTATCTAATTCTAAATCTGCCTCTGTAAACTGTTCTATTCTTTCATTAAAAAGAGCCAATTCTACTCTTTTCATAGCTTCTTTTTCATCAGGCACGTCAAAATTCATAATATTTTTAGTTAATGTATCAAAATTATTTTATTCTTCATTATCAGAGTAGCTTTGCCCCTCCATAGTCTGATGCAATACTGCTGTTGCTCGATAAAAATCCACAGCTAACTGCAAACCTTCATCCAGATCAACCAAGGGAAACCAATTTAATTCATTCTTAGCCAGACTAATATCAGGTATAGTTGGCTGGTTGCTATGAGCGTATTGATCAGTATAATTAATCTTGGCACTAGAATTAGTTAGTTTGATAATTTTTTCAGCTACTTGAGTCAATGTATATGGATTTTCACTACCCAAGTTGACTGGCCTATTGATATCTGAGGCCATCAGATTGATCAAAGCATCGACAATATCTTTGACATAACAAAAAGTCATAGTCAAATTCTTGTCACCAGCAATCGTCACATCCTCACCAGCTACTGACTGACGAATAAAATCAGCCACCTGCCGACCACTGTGTTGTAACATACGCGGACCATAGGTACTAAAAATTCTAGCAATTTTGGCATCGACTTTGGCCGTATCGCGATAAATAGCCGTGGCCATTTCAGCAAATCTCTTACCTTCATTGTAGCAAGCTCTGGGTCCCAAAAAATCCATCATCCCTACATACTCTTCTGGTACTGGCTCACTATTGGCTGGCGGATTACCATAAACCGCTGAAGATGAGGCCAACAAAAACTTAGCCTTATTTCTTTTGGCTAATTCCAAACTTTTAATCACACCAACTGAATTAGCCGTGGTAGTTTGGACTGGAAATTTCAAATAATCTTTGGGGGCAGTCGGACAAGCTAAATTATATATTTCTTGAAAGCCTTGAATATCTACTTTGAAACGCTTGAGTTCTGGCAAATCAGCATAATCAATATGCTTAGTGATATTGTGACGGACAAACTCAAAATTTGGATACTCCAGTAGTGCTCGAATGTTTTCTACATCACTAGAGACGAAATTATCAACGCAAATGACATTGTCACCTTTTTTGACTAATTCTTCACAAAGGTATGAGCCAATAAATCCAGCCCCACCTAAAACTAGTACATTTTTATTTTCCATTAAAACTTTTGTCGACATATTGTTTTTTTATATTTTTAAATAAAATTAATTATATTTGCCAAAAAGATTATTGAGCCTGACTTTGAAAACTTCTAAAAAAACTTTGGGATAATGCCACCATTTGACACTAGAAGTATAATCATTGACCCAAGTGACTGGCATTTCTTTAATTTTTAAATTATTTTTTTTGACTAGCCAGATCAGCTCAAAGTCAAAGCCAAAGCCAGACAAGGTCATCTGATTAAAAAGTGTTTGGACTTTTTTATTAAAAATCTTGAAACCACATTGAGTATCTTTGACCCGACGATCGATCAGCAAGCGAATCAACAAATTACCCAAACGACCTAAAAATACTTTTATTTTATTTTGATTGACTACTATTTTTGACTCCGGCAAAGCTCGGGAAGCAATCAGAATATCGTAACTTGTAAAATATTTTATAAAATTATCAAGCTCCGTAATATCAGTCGAGTTATCAGCATCCATAAAGAGAATCCAATCACTCGTGGCCGCCAAAACTCCTTTGCGGACTGAGTAGCCTTTGCCATGATTTTTCAAATTGCGTAATACTCTGACACCATCTATTTTCGCTAAAACCAACAGAGTATCATCAGTCGAGCAATCATCGACGACTATAATCTCCCCGCTGATAGCTTGGGCAATAAAATATTTTTTTATTTTTTCAATGGTCTGAGCGATGACAGTAGCTTCATTGAAAGCTGGTATGACTACAGAAATATTCATAAATTAATCAAGCAAAATATCTAAATTATAACCATTTTTATCTTGCGCATTGCGTAGATAGACATTACTTTTTTCTAAGCCCTTGCTATCATAAATTCTCAATAAGGCTGAAGCAGATTTGTTGGGTAAAGCCAAAAGCTCTACCAAGCCATCACCAGAAAGATCACGGGCCGACAATCTAATACCAGAAGTCAAATACTGACTATAAGCTATAAAATCATAAAGGGCTGTGCCATTAAAATTAAAAGCTCTGACTTGGGGCATGGTATTTTTGGCCGGTACAGTGACAATATCTTGCCAACCGTCATGATCAAGATCACCGACAGTCAGCCAGACACCCTTGGTCATTTTTTTATCATAAGCAAAAAATTGATAGAGCAATAAGCCATCATTATTAAACACTTTGATATGTGGACCACCGTTTGAGGCTGGCGCAGTGATAATCTCGGCCTTACCGTCATTATCCACATCGCCTACAGCTATATTGACCCCACCTTTGAATTTAGCGTCATAGGCCACAAAACTTTTGAGAAATGATCCATTGGCCTTGAATACTTTTATTTCTGAACCTCCAGTCACTTGAGCGGTCACTATCTGCTTGCTCTTATCACCTTGCAAATCACCGACAGCTAGGTTGACTCCGCCTGTATATTTACCATCATAGGCAAAAAATTCATTGATCAGAGATCCTTGATTAGAAAATACTCTGACATGAGGTCCGCCTCTGGACAAGGGAGCGGTCACTATTTCATAGGAGCCATTGTTATCCAAATCACCAGTAGCCAGATTGACTCCACCTTTGAATTTTTTATCATAAGCTAAAAATGAAGACAGTAGATTACCCTTGTCATTCATGATCAAAATCTCAGGGGTAAGATTGGCCTGCGGAGCTAAAACAATTTTGATAGTTTGATTATAATATTTATTGGCTGCATCCAACGCTGCACCAATATTGAGCAAACCTTTACCTAATTTTTTATAAATCAAAGGACTAGCCGCCTGTAAGCTATCGGAACTAGCTAAAAGTATTGAGTACAAATCAGCCGGACGCAAATTCGGATAGTTCATCTTCAATAAGGACAAGGCACCCGTGACCATCGGAGCTGCTACTGAGGTACCGGACCAACCACCACGATAATAGCTACTAAAATTCACATCAGCTAAATCATGATAGACAGTCGAATAGACATTGACACCAGGGGCTGATATATCAATACATTTTTCTCCATAATTAGAAAAAGCGGACAATTTATTTTGACTATCAACAGCAGCGACGCCTATGACTTTGTTTATATTATCAAAATCACAAACTGGATAAGCTGGCTCAATATCTAGATCCACACCACTCTTACTCTCATTACCAGAAGCCGCTACTATCAT
>JAUPVE010000046.1 GCA_030917205.1 Patescibacteria group bacterium
CGCTCTTCCGATCTCTTTTACTATGATTGAGTCTCCAGCTCAAGCTAGAAATAACAAAATTGATCAGCAGATTATCAATAATTTTTATAGCATCAACACAGCGGTTGATAGTTATTATCGGGCAAATAAAAAATTGCCAGAAAATTTAGAAATGCTTCTCAATATTGACGATAATGCTTTATTTGAAAATAATATAGTCAACCCTAGTACTAAGGATAAAATTGAATATAAAGTGGTAGCGAGCGATAAATTTGATTTGTGCACTGAATTTTTGACTGATAGCGCTCAGGAGAAATATCGTAGTGAGTGGAAGCATAAGATCGGCTATGATTGTGTCACCATGACAGTTTATAGTGCCCAAGAAGTGCCTTTGGTCAAGTAATAATGCCTAAATTTTTCTACGAATATCTAAAAACACCAATTGGTCTGTTAGCCGTCTGTGCTACAGACCAATTTGTTATAGGTGTGGATTTTGTTCTGAAGAAGAAAAATAGCTCAGCTAATAAAATTTCTAAGCAAGCTGTCAAAGAATTGTCAGAATATTTTGCTGGGAAAAGAGAAAAATTTTCTGTACCAATATTTTATACAGGCACAGCTTGGCAAAATAAAGTTTGGAATAAATTGCTAGAAGTGCCATACGGTAGTGTCATTTCCTATCAGGATTTAGCGGCTGCTACTGGTAAGCCAAAAGCCGCCAGAGCCGTGGGTCAGGCCGTCAATAAAAATCCCATTGCCATCATCGGGCCCTGTCATCGAGTGTTGGGTAGTAGGGGTGATTTAGTGGGCTATGCAGGAGGATTAAAGAAAAAGGAGTATTTGCTAAAATTAGAAAGTAAGCATTTTGACTAAAAAGTTTATTTCGCTTAAGATAAGCTTATATGCAGCATAGTCCTGTTGAAGAAATAAAAGCCAAATTGGATATTGTAGACCTTATATCTTCGTATATTACTCTTAATTCCATTGGCTCCAATCTCAAAGCAAGGTGTCCTTTTCACAATGAAAAAACACCTAGTTTTATGGTGTCTCGGGAAAAGCAGATTTGGCATTGTTTTGGCTGTAGCAAGGGTGGAGATATTTTTGCCTTTGTCCAGGAGTATGAGGGTTTGAGCTTTTCTGAAGCCATCAAATTATTGGCCGAAAAAGCTAATGTACCACTGACGGGCTATCAGGCTTTGCCCAAAGAAAATTTCAATCTACTTTATGAAATCAACCATTTGATTGCTGATAAATATCAAGAAAATTTATTAGCTAAAAATGAGACTAGTGCTAAAGTTTTGGATTATCTTTTGGCTCGCGGTGTGACAATTGATAGTATCAGAAAATGGGGCTTGGGCTTAAGTTCAGAATCTTGGGATGAGGCTATTTTGTATTTAAAGAATAAAAAGTTTTCGGAAGTAGATATTTTCCAAGCTGGAATTTCGGTCAAGAAAAAAGATGGTTCTGGTTATGTTGATCGCTTTCGTAAGCGTTTGATGTTTCCTATATTTGATGTGGCTGGGCGAGTGGTAGCTTTTACTTCTCGGACTTTGCAGGGCATCGTCTATCAAGATGAAGATTTTGGCGGTAAGTATATCAATAGTCCGCAAACTAGTATTTATGACAAGAGTCGGATTTTGTATGGCTGGCATTTTGCCAAAGCCACGATCAAGCAAAAAGATTATTTGATTATTGTTGAGGGGAATCTGGACGCTGTGTTGAGCCAACAAGCTGGTACGACCAACACCGTGGCAGTTTCTGGCACAGCCTTGACTATTGATCACCTGAAGCTAATCAAGCGTTATACTAATAATGTTATTTTGGCTTTTGATGGTGACAATGCAGGCTCCAATGCTGCTTTGCGTAGTATCACTCTAGCTTGGGGGCAAGAGATGAATATGAAGATTTTGGTTTTACCCAAAGATCAGGATCCGGCTGATATAATCAGGACTGACAAAAATTTGTGGCTCAAACTTGTGCGTGACTCACTGCCGGTGATGGATTATTATTTTCAGCGGGTACTCGCTGGTGTAGATCTCAACAGAGCCGATCACAAAAAAATAGCTGTCCAAAAATTATTACCAATTATCAAATATCTCAAGAGCACAGTCGAGCAGGCGCATTACTTACAGCTTTTAGCTGACAAGCTACATCTGCCACTAGAGCTTTTGCGTACTGATCTGAAGCAAACTGATAATCAGGTTGAGGCTAGTAAGCCAGCCAAGAAAATTGAATTGGTCAAAAGATCAAATATCAGTTTTTTGAGTGAGGAGTTACTTAGTATTATTTTTTTCCGCAACGATTACTTGGATCGCTTGGCCAATGAGCTAGATCCAGAGATGATAGAAAGTGGTTTGCTAGATCTTTACAGAAAGGTTATAATCTATTATACTAAGCATCGTAATTTAGATAATTTTATTGATTGGCCAGAGCTGGAGCTGGACACTAAACAGCAGTATATTCGCTTATTGATGTCAGCCGAGGATAATATGGCCGATTTGACTGTCCAGGAGCTGGATAAGAATTTTACAGTTTCTTTAGAAAGGCTAAAAGTTGCTCGTTATCAGGAGCAAGTACAGGTTTTGATAGAGCAGTTGCGTCAGGCTGAGCTCAAAGGCGACAGTCAAACCCAAGATCAAATTACTCATCAAATTAATTTGTTAAATAATCAAATAAATAAAATACAGCGCTAATGACGACTGTAAAAAAGGCCAAAAGCCCAAGAAAATTGAATAAAAAACACAAAACTGCTGTTAAACACAGCAGTCCCAAGCCGCACAAGGCAAAATCAGCGCCAAAGAAAACTTTGGCGAAAAAAAATCCCAGGCCAACCAAGGCTAAGCCTGTAAAAAAATTAGCCCCTAAAAAAAGTAAAATAAAGGTCAAAGTAAAGAGCCCCAAAGCCGAATTGGCTGATGAGGTTGTTCAAGCTTTACTGAAAAAAACTCACTCCCGAGGTTTTGTCACTCAGGAGGAGATTTTACGTACTTTCACTGACATTGAAGACTATGTCGGCAAGTATGAAGAATTTTTGGATAAGCTAGAAGATTTGGCTATCCAAGTGATTTCGACTGAGGGTAATATCTTAGATTCTGGTATCAAGGGTGATGATATTGTGTCAAAATCTGGTATCCAGACCGATGAAAAGAGAGGTGACCTGACTGATATTGCAGCTGACTCTATTCAGATGTATTTGCGAGAAATTGGCAAAGTGCCATTGCTCATCCAAGAAGAAGAGATGATGCTAGCCAAACGTAAGGAAAAGGGTGATTTGGAAGCCAAGAAAAAACTCATCGAATCTAACTTGAGATTAGTAGTCAGTATTGCCAAAAAATTCACTGGCCGTTCTTTGACTCTACTTGATTTGATTCAAGAGGGAAATATTGGTTTGTTTCGAGCCGTAGAAAAATTTGATTATCGCAAGGGTTATAAGTTTTCTACCTATGCTACTTGGTGGATCAGGCAAGCTATCACTAGGGCTCTAGCTGATCAATCTCGTACTATCCGTATTCCAGTGCATATGGTGGAGACTATCAATCGTTTCAATCAGATCGAGCGTCGCTTGGTCCAAGAGCTGGGTCGTGATCCATTACCAGAAGAAATCGCTATTGAGATGGGTGAGGATATTGATAAGATTAGACAGATTATCAAGATCTCTCAAGAAACAGTTTCTCTAGAGGCTTCGGTTGGCGATGATGACGATGATAGTACACTTGGTGATTTTATAGAAGATGAAAAAAATATCAGCCCAGATCGTGTGGCTGCTATGAAATTGTTGAGTGACCATGTCCGTCGAGTGATTCAGGATCTGACTCCTCGCGAACAAAAGATTTTAGAAATGCGCTTTGGTCTGACTGATGGCGTGGCTCATACTTTGGAAGAAGTCGGCCAAGAATTTGGTGTCACTAGAGAGCGTATCAGACAGATAGAAGCCAAAGCTCTAGAGCGTATCAAAAAGCATGAAGACATGCGTAAGCTCAGAGATTATTAATAATTATTTTACTTCATATATATGTTCATGACTGCACACACTTCGGTGGGTTTGTGGTTAACTACTAAATTAGTTAGTCCATTTTGGGCTTTTGTCATAGCCTTTGCCATGCATTTTTTCTTAGATTTTATACCACACGGTGATAGCGAATTTGATCATCTGAAAAAAACTGAACGTGAGCAAAAGATTTTAGAAATAAAAATTGCGGCTATTGATGTAGTATTCTCTATCATATTAGTTTATTCATTTTTTACTTCCCAGATCAAATTTGATAACTCCATACTGATTGCTGCTTTAGTGGGTTCTTGGGTGCCAGATTGGATCTGGATGGCTTCAGATTATATGGGATTAAAATTCATGGGTTGGTACAACAGGTTTCATGTCTATGTCCATAATCTGATCGGTTATGATTTTACTATGCCTATTGGCATGGCCCTACAACTCTTGATTACTATATTTTTTACCTCTTTAGTATTTTAGATGAAAAACACGCTATTAAAATTATATCAAAATCAAATTTTTATTTGGCTTTGCTATTTACTAGTAGCTAGCCTGATCTATTTTAGGGTATTCAATAATTTTTTTGCCAGTGATGATTTTCATTGGCTCAGTTTAGCTAAAAATCGACCATGGGATTGGTCGATTTTTGTGACAAACTACGAGGGTCTACGCTTAGGTGGGTCATATAATCCAGTCTTGTTTGTCTTGTGGAAAATATTTTTCAATATTTTTGGCTTGCACTATCAGTGGTATCACCTTGTGAGTATATTATTACACGCTAGCAATGCTTGGCTAGTTTATGTTTTGGCCAAAAAGATATTTGCCAAACATCAGCCGCGCTCAGCCTATTGGGCTAGTCTGTGTGGTCTTTTTTTTCTGATTTGGCCAGTGCAGATTGAGGCTATTTCTTGGATTGCGGCTTGGCCACATTTGTGGGCGACTTTGTTTTATTTGGCAGCGCTGATATTTTATATCAAGTATTTTGAATTCAAGAAAAAAAGTTATAGCATTCTAGCTTTAGTTTTTTTTATTTTAGCTTTATTTACCAAGGAGATAGCCATGACCCTACCGGTCACTTTATTTTTTATTTCTTGGCACTTAAATTATAAAATAGCTTGGAAAAAAATACTGCCTTTCTTTTTGGTGCTGATTATTTTTTTACTTTTGCGCTTATCTGCCACAGGGCAGTTCTTCGGCTATTATGGTCAAGCTAGCTTAGCCTTCAAGGTGCTAGAGTATCTGGGTAATTTGGCGATCATGTTTTTGGATTGGGCTAGTGCTGGTTATTTTAGGGTGCAAGCCTACAAAGTCTGGTATCGTTTTCCTTGGTTTTTAGCTATAGTCACGTTGGCATTTTTGTCTTTTTATGCGATCTATTTGTGGCGGAGTAAAAAAAGAGAAAGATTTTTTATCTTTGCTTTATTGATTTTGAGCTCATTACCTGTCTTGCCACTGGGTTTACATCGGACAACTTTTGCCGGTGAACGCTATCTATACTTACCGACTGTTTTCTTTGTGATCTGGTTTTTTTCTATGCTAGCAAAT
>JAUPVE010000047.1 GCA_030917205.1 Patescibacteria group bacterium
TCTTGATTGTCAGTACCATAAACTGTCAAATTGTAGCTACCAGCTGACAAGCCGCTCAGCTGAACCTGAAAGTTGGCGTCAGGGCCAGCAATTGTAGTGGCAGCAATTTGACCATCTTTCAGGACTGTCACCCGACTCAAAGGATAGGCTCTACCTGATACATTGATACCAGTCACTGGCTGTGGTGGTGGAGGTGGATTAGAGCCACCGCCTCCCCCTCCGCCACCACCTGAGGGCGGAGTAGTATTGCTACAGTTATTATTATTGATGGTGCAATCTGGCTCACAAGTCAAAGTACCGGCATTGTAGCCATAATAGCTACAAGATCGACTAGCCAAATCAGCGTTGTCACACTCCTCTCCAGACTCTTTGATGCCATTACCGCAAACTGAAATTTTGACTGTGGTGATGACCGTATCAGCACTATAAACAAATTTATTCTGGACAATGAAAAAAACAATAGTAGGCACTATTGTTAGGATAAAAAACAAATAGATTTTAGCAATTTTATTTTTCATCAAGCATGGTGTTTTTATTTTTTCTTTACTTTGACACCAATATTAAATGAAACAAAATGACGTAATAACAAAATCAAAATAATGAGAAGTATCACACCACCACCAATAAAACTCCAGGGTGAATAAGTCTCAAAAAAAGAAACCACGCGATAATAAGAGGCTATAAAAATATTACCATTGGATACAGTAAAATAAAGTTTAGCAGCGGCAGCCACGCTGATAGTGGCACCGGCAGTCTCTACAGCATTCTTGACTGGATAGGCCTGTACCAGGGCAAAATAGTCTCCTGGTTTAGCGCCAGTGACTGGCAAAGTAAGCCTGATGTGTACTACTTGAGTTTTACCTGGTTCAAGATTAAATTTTTTTGGTTCAAAATCAAACCATTCTTTGGCTGGTCTCAGCTCTGGTTGTTTTTCCCTATGCTGTATAGTAACACTATAATCCGATACTTCATCACCGCTATTACTAACTACTAAGTCCGGTAAATTATAAATTACTCCTGGCTTAAGCTCCTGATCCACTACTATTTTCCCGGTCAAAACCCCAACGCCAATAGTCGCAAACGAAAATAAGGGGAGAAACAAACTAATCACTACAAGCAAAAAAATAGATTTTTTCATAGAAGCAAGAAAATAGTTGAAATTTATTAAGGCCTTAGCTGGCGCTGGCTGTGATCGTTACGGCCGCACTCTGCTGAGTATAGACAGTACTAGGATTTGGTGTAGTCAAACGCAATTGGAAAGCAGTGTTACCGGCGGCTGCCACAGCTGTATCTAGGGCAGCTGGACTAGTGGTCAAAGCTGTGTAACTGGTTGGTGGTGTAGTACAATTGTTATCTGTGTCGTTACAAAATTGATGAATATACGCATCAGAACCAACTGTGCCGGCCAAAGTCCAATCAGCCGTATCTACACCGTTGATATCAAAATCTTCATTGACATTGCCATTGTTGGTAGCCACAATACCAGTGCCCCCAAATAAAGACAAGGTGCTAGAGGCTGTGTTGGACGGCATAGTACCATAATCAAAACTAGTCTGACTCAAAGTCATGGAAATGTTTTGCACGGTGACTGTTGCTGTTACCGCAGCATTATCAGCAGCATTGGCCGCCGCTACAGTCAATAAGCCAACTATAGCTACTAAAAAACCTAGGAAAATACTCTTCTTCATAATCTTAAATTAAATTCTATTAATTTTTATTTTAAAACATAAATATTATAGCACAAAATACAAAATACCCAAAATAAGTTTAAGGCGCTGAAGCAGTAATTGTGATTGTCGCACTATAAGGGTCATAAGAATCAGTAGTGACTGGCGTTGTGATGCGTAATTTTATATCCCTGGTCTCAGATTGTGCTACATTAGGACTCATCAAATAAGGGGTATCGGCGACTGATATGATAGTCCAAGCAGTAGAAGTGGCGAACTCCCACAAAACTTGATTAGCGTCATTACTAGTACCAAGAGCCCACGTATTGGCCCCCTCTGTAAATACTGTACTCTCGATATCTAAGTCTGCTGGACCAGTATCAACACTCACTACTTCTACATCATTGACCCCCGTAGCGGTATTATCTTGAGTAGCCTCCAAGGCTAGATTGCCAAAGTTGACTGAGCCATCAGTCGACAAGCTAATACTCACACCAGTAGAGGCCGCCATGATAATCTCTGGTACCACTATAGGTGTATCTATAGCTGAGCCAGTAGACAATACAACCCTGAGACAATAGCTAGTGCCGGCTGTCGCACCATTATCAAGTAAGGCAAAATCCCACTTGCCGTCTTGGCCACTAGGAATAGCTGCTACTGAGTTAGTAAAATTATTCAGCTCCTCATAATCTTGATTGACTATAGTATGCCCGCTATGCGTAGGATCATTGGCATTGCTAGTCAAATTATCACCATCGGCTGGAGAGTTGTCATTATAGGCAATCACTGTCCCCGCAGTCACATCAGCATAAGTCTCACCAGTATAACCTGTATCACAAGTACCACTTTTTTCAGCAAATTGTAGTTTAAAACTCTCGGCACTAGCCGCTAGCTCACCGCTAGCTACATGCAGTAACAAGCGCAAGCGAAAAGCATCACCAGCCGCTGACAAAGTCGCAGTTGTGTCTTGCGCGGCTAGAGCAGTACCCACATCCGTAGAATTATCATTGGCAAAAAATCTATAAGCTGACTGACTAAAAGTCGGTGGCACCTCTCTAATACGTATAAATATACCCGGCCCTCTGACATTGGTAGTAGTACCGCCGGCAGTAGCCGTCATGGTCGGGGCACCAGAGCTAGTTCCTGATGAAGCTGAAGAGCGCACTACAAAACCACCGATGTCATTACCATTACCTGAGTCAGGTTCTGATATTTCTGTGACTGCACCAAAAGTAACACCAGATTGTGTAAATGCTTCAGCTGAAAATTGTGATGGCGTAGAAACATCAGTTGGTATGACCATGGCTCCTAAAATAAGATCCCCCGATGTCACGCCAGGATCAGCACTCATGGCAATAGAAACAGCCCCAGCAGTAGTATCTTGACCAGTGGTCGCTGCTATATTCCAAGATTTTGAAGAATTATTAAACCTATACATCTGCGCCCACGACACCGACACTGTAGCCATACTGACAGCTACATACCCAGAGCTAGCGAGGCTCGCTACTTGATAATATGCAAAAACATTAGTATTACCCGTATCAGCAGCCAGTGTAGCACCATAGCCACCTGCGCCTGTCAGGGACGTGACATTAGTCCAGCCGCCTGGTGTGGTGACAGAACCACTATTAGCCGTACTTGGTTTCATGCCAATAAGTAATAACAACAGATCACCCGCTGCCACCGAAGCTGGGTAAGCAACGGCATTTATATTGGCTGTAGCCAAAGTGTTACCTGAAACAGCCCCGGGAGTCTGATAAGTGATAGTGCCCGTAGCTCTGATCCTGATAAATATACCTGGACCCATGACATTGGTAGTTGTACCACCAGCCGTAGCAGTCAAGGTAGGTGCACCAGAGCTAGTACCAGAAGACACTGTACTTCTAACAACAAAACCACCAAGGTCATTACCAGTGGTAGTATCTGGCTCGACTATTTCTGTCACCGCACCAAAAGTAATACCAGATTGTGTAAATGCTTCAGCTGAAAATTGACTAGGAGTTGATACATCAGTTGGTATGAACATAGCACCAAAAATAAAATCACCAGTTGCAACCCCTGGATCAGCGCTCATAGCTATAGATACTGCTGTACCAGTAGTTGTATCCTGACCAGTAGTACCTGCCACACTCCAATCTTGAGTCGCATTAGTAAGTCTATACATCTGCATCCAAACAACACTGGTAATCTCAGTAGCTAAAATCAAATTACCTGATTCCGTACCTTCAGCTACTTTATAGTAAGCAAAGACATTAGTATTGCCGGTATCCGCTGCTAGTGTTGCTCCGTAGCCGCCAGCGCCAGTGAGAGAAGTGATATTCGTCCAGCCATAGGGTATATCAACAGAGCCACTGTTAGCAGTACTTGGCTTCATGCCAATCAATAAAATTAGTAAATCACCGGCAGACGTCGAAGCTGGGTAAGCTACACTACTACCCACCCTACCAGCGAGACCAGAGTAATTCAAAGCTCCGGCTGACTGATAGGCTACGGCTGCCTGGGCTTGATTAGTCTTAAAATTATCTACCACCGCGTGATCATTTTGGGCTAGCCACATCACATCTACTACGTTTTGATCAGCCGCAAAATTTTGAATACTCAAGTATAAGCCATCAGCAATATTGAAAACAAACATCAACACGCACAAAAGAAGATAAAAAAACTTTTTAATTATTTTTTTTCTTAAAATACTAGACATAAACTACTCTACTGATTGAAAATAAGTATAAACTTCCTGAGAAATATCTTGCATAAAACTAGTGGCTTGATTTTTTGCCTCTGCCACAGGCTGCTCACTAGCACCCTGCACCATGACTGTGATCATATATGGCCTATCCTCAAGATAAACAATACCTGAGTCAGCATAGACATTGAGCAATAAATTTTCACCATACTTATGGGGAAAAGGAATACTCGGGTCTATATTTTTAGCTAAAAAATCATTAAACTGTGATTCGTCCAGCCAGGACATAATCATTTCTGAGTTTACTCTTTTTAAAAAACTAGAAGTATATAGAGCCCTGAAAATACGAGAGTATTCTTTGGCTGACATGCGACCACTTTCATCAAATAGTACTTCAATACCTAGTTCATTTTTGACTTGATTCAACTCATCAGCACTTAGATTACGCATAAGAATGTTATAAGCCGTATTATCTGAGTTGGTCAATAATTCCTTAAGTAAATGCTCAATCGTAAAACGAGTACCAACTGGATTTTTGGCCAGCATACTATCGATATTGCCCGAATCAATATTTGCGTCACCAGACATCAAAACTAATTCATTGTTTAGCTGCCACTCTCCATCCTCTACCTTTTTCATGGTAGCCATGGCTACCGGTAACTTCGTCAAGCTGGCTGGCCAAATATAATTTTCTTTATTGACTGAAATATTAGCGCCCGTATTTAAAAATTCTAGATAAATCGAAACTTTATCTTCGCCAAAATCTTTAGACATTTGATTCACTTTATCCCTGATTGGCTGTAAATTCACAATAAAGTCTTCTTGATCGATAAAATTGCGAGCAATATCAATATACTTATATTTATTAATTTCTAAATCATTTTTGGCATCAATAAACCAAAAAATAGAAAAAATATTAGAAATAATTAAAAAAACAATAACTATTAAATAGCACCTACTTTTTGACAATATGCAATTCATGCTCAGAATACTATAATAAAAAATTAAACTGACTTGCCAATATTATAACATAAACAAAAAAACCAGCAAAACTATACTTTTGACCTTGTTTTTTTAAGATAGTACTGGCGTTTAGGTTCTGGCAAACGCTCTATAGCGTAGCGCAACATAGTCCGT
>JAUPVE010000048.1 GCA_030917205.1 Patescibacteria group bacterium
AACCACCTATCCAAAAACCTTTATTAGTAAAAGTACCCAAGCCATAAGTAGCATTGGCTGTTTCCGAGCCGTTAATATAAACTTTGGCTCCACCAGCCTGTAAAGCCACTAATCTAAAAGTAACCGGCACTCCGTTAGTACAAGAAGTTAAGCCGCTAACACTAGCCGGCGAACTAGCTTGATTTACGCCACCAGACCAGTAATATAATTCCCAAGCAGTGGCATTGGAAAGTAAGATATAAGATGCAGAGCTACCTGTTGTAAAATTTATATCACCATAACCAAAAGCAACTGGACCAACTCCGGTGCCACAAGTATCACGTGTAACACTCACTTCCATACTTACGTCACCATTGGTACGATCAAAAGTGGCTACTGTACTTACACCGTCTTGACTAGACCAGCCCGCAGCCGAAGGTGTGATGTTCAATGAACCGTTTTGTTGGACTCTACCACTAGTACCGCCTAAGCCAGTAGCATCGGTTTCTGTCCATTTGGCTGGATCTATAGTTGTGCCGGTGAAAGCATCTACCAAAGTAGCATTGACTGGAGTAGCCGTAGCTGTAGCCGAAGCAGTACCAGTACCAACTGAATTAATAGCTGAAACTCTAAAATTATAACTACTACCATTGGTCAAACCAGTGACGCTAGCTGTAGTAGCATTTGAAACATCATCAACAAAAGTGGTCCAAGTCACCAACTCTGATGCAAGTTTGTATTCTACGATATAATCAGAAATAGCAGCACCACCATCACTAAGCGGAGCTGTCCAGGAAAGATCCACCTGACCATTACCATTTGGACTAGCTGTCAAACTCCTCGTGGCCGAAGGTGCGCTCAAAGCTGGTGTAGCAGTGGCAGTAGCTGTGGCTATACTAGTGCCAACAGAATTAGTAGCCGAAACTCTAAAATCATAACTCAAGCCATTAGTTAAGCCAGTGACTAGAGCCGAAGCTGTAGCTGATACACCATCTGCAAAAGTAGACCAGACAGTTGGTTCTGAGCTCAATTTATATTCAACCAAATAATCTGTAATACTAGCTCCGCCATTATTTGCTGGCGCTGACCAAGCTAAAGCTACCTGCGTACTAGATGGAGTAGCTGTTAAATCAGTCGGTGCATCTGGCTCAGTGGCCGCACTAAGACCTGATACAGCAAAATTATCTACTAAAGTGGCTGACCCAGAATGACCTGATAAAAAGAAACTTTTATTATTAAAATTACCGCCCGTCAAAGTAGCGGCTGCTGTGCCACTACCATTAATATACAAAGCTGCACCAATGATTGGGTCAATAGCTATTCTGATATGAAAAGGCGCGCCGGCTGTACAGGTATAGGCCACCACATCTTCAGCATTAGCGTTGGCAAGTTGTCTAGAAAAATGCACTACCCTAGAAGATATATATAAAGTATAAGATTGACCACCGCCAGTCAGTATACCTGGATCCCCATAACCAATACCCGGAATACCATTAGCTGAGCAAGTCACATCAGCCTCCATCTCCAAGCTACCAAGACTTCTATCATAAGTATTCACTGTACGCACATAATTAGCCCCCCAAGTAGCAGAACCAGTCATACTCATTGAGCCATTTTGCTGCATATTTCCAGAAGTACCACCAATACCACCGGCATCAACTTCCACCCAATTATCGGTACTAATAGTTGTACCCGTAAAATTATCCGAAAGCAAAGTCGTAGCCCAAGCTGTCTTTAATGTAAATAAAAAACTTTGCAAAATTAGCAAAGTAGTTAAAAACACAAAAAAGCCTACTTTAAAATGCCTAAAAAAATTGCGCATTTTGGAGGCATTAATCTTTAAAATTTTCTTCATAAATTTTTATAAAATAAAACCTAAAATAAAAAAATATTGGGTTTCGAGAACCTCTTAATTCACTTTTAGCACATCTATATTTTAACATAAACGGACAAAAATGAAAAGAAATTATTTTTCTCTTTTTAGTCTCCGCTCACGATTGACCCTAATCGCTTTGATTCTATTTTTATACAAATACATCCAAGCTAAAACACCTATCGCTTCTGATAAAGCTTCTTTTTCTTCGGTCTGCAATCCCCTTTTCTGCGACATCTTAATCAGTACATCAGCTGCTTTTTTGTATTCCATAAAATTAGTATAAAACACTAATCCAAATGCTTCGCCTTGTTCTGTAAATGCTCTTCATAATTGCGACCATAAATAACCTCACCCTCTTTGGTGGTCAAGAAAAAATAATAATTGTTGGAAGTAGGATACAAAGCGGCCTCGATGCTCGCGATACCAGGATTGGCTATAGGTCCTGGTGGCAAGCCATCATTGCGATAGGTATTGTATGGTGAATCAAGCTCTAAATCAGCATAAGTAGGCTGAGTCACTCCTTTGCCAGTGATAAAATTGATAGTAGCGTCAGACTCTAGACGCATACCATCACGCATACGCTTGATGAAAATATCAGCAATCATTTTCTTATCATGATCATCAGGTACCTCTCGCTCAATGATAGAAGCTAAAATCAAAACTTCATAAATAGATTTATTTTGACGTTTAATTTCGGCACGCAACTCTGCTGTCAATTTTTTATCAAAATTGCTGAGAGTTTTTTTAATAAAATCATCGACTGTGGTATAGCGATCAGTAAAATAAGTATCAGGGAATAAGTAGCCTTCTAAAGTAGCATTTTTTGGTGCGTCACTTAAAAAACTATATTTCTCTTGCCAATCTTTTTTGTCCTCGGTAGCTGACAAAAAATCCTGACCACTCAAACCATTTTTATCCAAAACTTTGGCAATCATATTCCTATCATAGCCCTCTGGTATCAAGATCGAAGCTTGAGTATTACTCGGCAGTCTCATCAAATTACGCGTCAACTGAAAGATAGAAACATCAGCTGGCAAATCATGAATGCCGGCTACTACCCTGTTTTCAGACTTCAAGAGCCAGAGCCAAGTTTCAAAAACAAATTTATTTTTGATTAATTTTTGATCATACAAATTTTTACTAATTTCATTGACACCTTGGCCATTTTTGACTACAAAAGTAGCGACCGGCTGATTATTACCCGACAATAAAAGATAAACCGCCCCAGTGCCTAACAAAACTATCACTAAAATAATTGACCAAAAAAATATTTTTAATTTTTGTAACATTATATTTTCAAAATAATACCTAATATTAAAGTATAAATAAAAAACCAATAAAATTTATTCTGATTAAGAATTTTTTTCAGTAAGGCTAAACTGGCAAAACCAACAATAATAGTGACGAACAGTCCCCACAAATAGATAGGTTCCCAAGCTAAATCTCTAACTCCCAATATAAAAGAAGCAGCAATAGCCGGAATGGCTAAAATAAAAGTATACTCAAAAGCTTGTTTTTTGTTCAGACCCAGTAGCAAGGCTGTAGACAAAACTAGACCACTGCGTGATACCCCAGGTAGCACAGCTAAACCTTGTACTAAGCCTAATAAAACTGCTATCCAATAATTAAAAGATCTGCTTTCTTTACCCCAGCGGGAGGACAAAACAAAAGCACTAGTCACCAAAAAACCAGAGGCCGCAAAACTAATAGTGCGATAGCTTTCTATCCTGGAATAAAATAACAAACCTATAGTACCAGTCACTACTGTGCTGATCAACAAATATATCCACCATTTTGTTTGCTCAGACGGCCAAGTATTCGGACGATGAAAAAAACTTTTAATCATCTCGGCTAGCTGTTGGCGGAAAAAAACTATAATCACTAGCAAACTACCAAAATGTAAAAAAATATCAAAAGCCACAGTCACCTGCAAATCCATCAATCTTTGTGCCAGCACCAAATGACCATCACTGGAAATCGGCAACCACTCAGTAATACCCTGTACTACCCCTAAAATTGTCGCTTGTAAAAAATTCATTGTTTTTTATATAAAATTTGCTATAATTCAATACAGTTTACAAAATAACTACAAATATTCTATGGATTATCAATTTTTTGCTATACCCCTCTTGGTTATGGTTATTAACCAAGTTATCAAGGTTTTATTGGAAATGCGTCAAGGCAAGTTCAGCTGGCCTGTCATATTGAGCTACGGTGGCATGCCATCCTCTCACGCGGCTGTCGTCACCTCCCTGACCTATGTCATGGGCTACTATGAGGGCATCCAATCTCCCAGCTTTGCCCTATCTCTAGTCATAGCCCTCTTGATACTGCGCGATGCTACTGGCATTCGCTGGCAACTAGGCAACAACAGTAAAATCATCAATCGCTTGGTCAAAGAATTGCCCGATGATCGAGAATATGCCTTTCCTATACTACACGAACGCTTTGGACATCGCAATATCGAAGTATTTTTCGGCATCCTCACTGGTCTCTTTGGAGCCATGCTCTTAGTCCGAATCTGGTAAAAATTTTAGACCAAAGAACTACCAGTCATGGCTGGTGGTTTTTTTAATCCCATGATTTTCAAAATAGTGGGTGCCACATCGGCTAAAACTCCCACCGGTGTGATATGGCTCAAATCTTGGCCAGCTACCCCTGTCAAAACACTCTTGCCAGCAAACTGCTGACCAATAATAAACAAAGGAACAGCATTGTTGCTATGCTCTTTATTTATCTCACCAGTTTGTAAATCATACATCTGCTCGGCATTGCCATGGTCAGCGGTGATCAAAGTCACACCCTCATAAGACAAAACTGTCTCAACAATCTCCCCAATCAACTGATCCAAAATCTCAATCGCCTCAACTGTCGCTTGGATATTACCTGTATGTCCGACCATGTCAGGATTGGCAAAATTCAAAACAATAAAATCAAACTTTCCCTCTTTGATAGCTTGAGTAACTTTGGAGGTGATTTCCCTAGCTGACATAGCTGGCTTCTGATCATAGGAAGTCACCTGGGGCGAAGGAACTAGCAGTCTTTCTTCACCATCAAAAATTTGCTCTTGCCCACCATTGAAAAAATAAGTGACATGAGCATATTTTTCAGTTTCCGCTATGTGTAATTGTTTTAAGCCAGCTTCAGAAATGACCTTGGCCAAAGGATTATCGATAATCAAAGGCGGAAAAGCGACCTGAGCTGGTAGATCTTTTTCGTACTCAGTCATAGTCACAAAAAATAAATTACTCAAATACTGACGTGGAAATTTTTCAAAGCCAGGCAAAACCAAAGCCGTAGTCAATTGTCTAGCTCTATCTGATCGAAAATTAAAGAATATCACAGCGTCGTCATTTTTTATCTGACCGCGTGGTTTTTTCATATCATCAACAATGACAGTTGGTGGAATTTCTTCATCGTAAATAGTTTTTTTGTAGTAGCTCTCTATGGCTGCCAATGGATCGTCAAATTTTTCATCAGACTGTCCATCCACCATGGCTCGATAAGCTTTTTCGATACGATCCCAACGATTGTCTCGATCCATACCCCAAAAGCGACCACCAATAGTAGCAATAGTACCTAGAC